>CAZFUH010000090.1:0-3574 GCA_964522235.1 uncultured Rhodanobacteraceae bacterium | reverse complement strand
GGAGCCGGCTGCGGACAGGAAGCGTTCGGCCGCGCGCAGATCGGTGGCAAAGATCGATGAACTCAAGCCCTGCGGCACGGCATTGTGCAGTTCGATGGCCTGATCCAGGGTCTTGTAGGGAATGACGTACAGGATCGGCGCGAAGGTCTCGGTCTGAATCACATCGCTGTCATTGCCGACACCGGTGATGATTGTCGGCCGGACGAAATTGCCGGGGCGATCCAGCTTGGCGCCGCCGGTGACGACGCGGCCGCCGGCAGCCTTGGCTTGCTCGATCGCGTCGAGATAGCGCTGCACCGATGCTTCGTCGATCAGCGGCCCCATCAGGGTCGACGGATCGGTCGGGTCACCGATCTTCTTCTCGACCTGGGCATAGGCATTGCGGAGCTTGTCGACGACCTCGTCGTGCAGCGACTCGTGCACGATCAGTCGACGTGTGCTGGTACAACGCTGGCCAGCGGTACCGACGGCGCCGAACACGATCGCCGGAATCGCCAGTTTCAGGTCAGCACTTTCGTGAAGGATGATGGCGTTGTTGCCGCCCAGTTCCAGCAGCGAGCGGCCCATGCGCGCGGCGACGCGCTCGCCGACCTTGCGTCCGACCGCGGTCGAGCCGGTGAAGCTGACCAGAGGAATGCGGTGGTCGTCGACGAAGGCCTGCGCCAGATCGGTGCCGGCGTCGTTGAACAGGAAGAAGATGTCCGGGAAACCGCCATCGCGCAGCGCCTGATTGCAGATCTTCATCGTCGCAACGGCAGTCAGTGGCGTCTTCGGCGACGGCTTCCAGATGCAGATGTCGCCGCAGACCGCAGCCAGGAACGCGTTCCAGCTCCACACCGCGACCGGGAAGTTGAACGCCGAGATGATCCCGACCAGCCCGATCGGATGCCATTGCTCGTACATGCGGTGGCCGGGGCGCTCCGAGTGCATGGTCAAGCCGTAGAGCATGCGCGACTGACCGACCGCGAAGTCGGCGATATCGATCATCTCCTGAACCTCGCCGTCGCCCTCGGCCTTGATTTTGCCCATTTCCAGCGCGACCAGGGAGCCAAGCGCATCCTTGTGCCGGCGCAAGGCATCGCCGCACAGGCGCACCGCTTCGCCACGACGCGGTGCCGGCGTCGTGCGCCAGATCCTGAACGCTTCCTGGGCGCGGGCGACCAGAGTTGCGTAGTCTTCGGCGCTGGATGCGCGGACGCTGGCGATCACCTGGTTGGTGGTCGGGCTGATCGACTCGATGGTGCCGGCGTCGGCCGTCGTCGACCATTCGCCGTTGCCGAGGTAGGCGCCGGAGTTGAGTTCGGAGAGATCGAGCTGCTTGAGGATGTCCATGCCGGGGTCGTTGTCGTCCTTAGAGTGTGTGTCGCCGGGCAGAGCCCGTGTGAAACGGGCAAGTATAGCTGGCTACCGGATTCTGAGGCGCGTAATTCCATTATTGACCGACGTGACCGGCTACGAGTGCGCGGTAGCGGAACAAGCCGGCAAAAGGGAGGTGAGAGCCTTGAAATCGCCTGCTCAGCCCCTATCTGGCTTCGAGTCCAATCCCGCCCGACATGCC
Source organism: uncultured Rhodanobacteraceae bacterium (assembly GCA_964522235.1). Taxonomy (GTDB): domain Bacteria; phylum Pseudomonadota; class Gammaproteobacteria; order Xanthomonadales; family UBA2363; genus Pseudofulvimonas. The sequence goes on along the minus strand of CAZFUH010000090.1, from coordinate 2,016 downwards.
CGTCGCAGAACCAGATCGGAGAGCCTCCAGCCCATGTCCGAGACCATCCAGACTGAGAAAAAAGAGTTCCAGACCGAGGTCAAGCAGCTGCTGCACCTGATGGTGCACTCGTTGTACAGCAACAAGGAGATCTTTCTCCGGGAGCTGATCTCGAACGCGTCCGACGCCGCGGACAAATTGAAGTTCCTCGCGCTGCAGGATGCCGGTCTCTACCGGGGCGACGGCCACCTGAGCATCCATGTCGAGTCCGACAAGAATGCCCGCACCCTGACCGTCCGGGACAACGGCATCGGCATGACCCGGGACGAGGTGGTTGCCAATCTCGGCACCATCGCGCGCTCGGGCACGGCCGAGTTCCTGAACAGCCTGAGCGGTGATCAGAAGAAGGACTCGCATCTGATCGGCCAGTTCGGCATCGGCTTCTACAGCGCCTTCATCGTCGCCGAGAAAGTCGAGGTCTTTACCCGCAAGGCCGATGCCGCGGCGGCTGATGGCGTCTACTGGTCCAGCGAGGGAACCGGCGAATTCGAACTGGGTGCGGTCGAGCTGCGCGAGCGCGGTACCCGGATCGTACTGCACCTGCGCGAAGGCGAGGACGAGTTCCTGGAGTCCTGGCGTCTGAAAAGGCTGGTCAGCCGCTACAGTGACCACATCGCGATTCCGGTGATGCTGCGCGAACAGGCAGCGGCGGCGGACAACGACTCGCAGGAAACGGATACGAATACGGAAACCGCTGAGGCTGCCTGGGTCCAGGCCAATAGCGGCACCGCGCTGTGGGCTCGCAGCAAGAGCGAGATCACTGACGAGGAGTATCAGGAGTTCTACCGTCATATTGCCCACGATCCCGCGCCAGCTCTGACCTGGAGCCACAATCGAGTCGAGGGCAAGCTCGACTACACCTCGTTGCTGTACGTGCCGGAGAAGGCGCCTTTCGATCTTTGGAACCGGGATAAACCGCGTGGGCTGAAACTGCATGTACAGCGCGTCTATATCCTGGACGACGCCGACCAGTTCCTGCCGATGTACCTGCGTTTCATCAAGGGCATCGTCGATAGCAATGACCTGTCCTTGAACGTATCGCGCGAGATTCTGCAGCAGGACAAGACCGTCGGCTCGTTGAAGAGCGCGCTCACCAGGCGTGCCCTGGACATGCTGGAGAAACTCGCCAAGGATCAGCCGGAAAAGTACCAGACGTTCTGGAACGCTTTTGGCAATGTGCTGAAGGAAGGTCCGGGAGAGGACTTCGGCAACCGCGACGCCATCGCCAAGTTGCTGCGGTTCGCCAGCACCAACAGCGGAGAAGCGACGCAGAACGTCGGTCTGGCCGATTACGTGGCACGGATGAAGCCGGAACAGAAGGAGATCTACTACCTCGCCGCCGAAAGCCACCAGAATGCCCTCGGCAGCCCGCATCTGGAAGTGTTCCGCAAGAAGGGCATCGAAGTCCTGTTGCTGTCGGACTCCATCGACGAATGGCTGATGAGCCAGTTGCACACGTTCGACGGCAGGCCGCTGCGCGACGTCGCCCGCGGTGAACTCGATCTCGGCGCGATGGCGGACGAAGCGGAAAAGGCCGCGAAGGAAGAGGTCGACAAGGAGTTCGCCGCCCTGTGCAAGCAGATCGCCGAGTCGTTGCAGGACGAGGTCGACTCCGTGCGCACCAGCAATCGTCTGACCGACTCACCGGCCTGTCTGGTGGTGCAGGAGCACGACATGGGTGCCCAGATGCGGCGCATTCTCGAAGCCTCCGGACAGACATTGCCAGCCAGCAAGCCGATCCTGGAGATCAACACCCAGCACCCGCTGGTGCAGCGCCTGCAACACGAAGGCAATCAGGAACGTCGCCACGACCTGATCGCCGTCATCCATGAGCAGGCCCGCCTTGCCGGCGGTGACGGTCTCAAGGATGCCGCGGCCTATGTCCAGCGGATCAACAAGCTATTGCTGGAACTTCCGGTGTAGCGGAGAGGGTGGGATGAACGCGGTCCATCCCTGGACCGCGCCCCTTCGGGGCGG
>CAZFUH010000089.1:0-12730 GCA_964522235.1 uncultured Rhodanobacteraceae bacterium | reverse complement strand
TACCAGTGCGGCTGCGCGAAACCCCGACACTTGACCGCATCCTTTTCGGTCATCAGCACCGGCAGACGATCGCCAAAATCCAGATCGTCGGCCAGGAAACGATGATGATCAGGAAACGGATGCGCGACCAGCTCAAGACCAGCCTCTCGCAGGGCCGCGAAGAAACGCTCGGGATCGCCGATCCCTGCCACGGCATGTACGACCCCGGCACCGGCAAAGTCAGACAGCGGCCTGCACGACCCACCGAGCAATGGCTCCAGCGCGCCCGGTCGCAAATCAAACCCCGGCTCGTCGCTGGAACGAGGGCCGTTGATCAGGCTCAGGTCGACCGCCGCCAGGCGTTGCAATGGTTCGCGCAATGGCCCCGCCGGCAACAGTCGCCCATTGCCATGGCGGCGGCGGCCGTCGACAACCACGATCTCGATGTCGCGGGCCAGCCGGTAATGTTGCAGGCCATCGTCGCAGACGACCACATCGATCTGCGGATGCCGGCGCAGCAGAAGAAGGCCTGCAGCTGGCCGATCTCGCCCAATCCCGACCGGTACCCCGGTGCGCAGCGCGATCAGCACCGGTTCGTCGCCGTATCGCCGTGGATCGGCGTCGGCGCCGAGTTCAGCGGGGCCGATCTCACGGCCGCCGTAGCCACGACTGATCACGCCCGGCCGCAGTCCGGCCGTTTTCAGCGCCTGCACCAGGGCGATCACGACCGGCGTCTTGCCGGTGCCACCGACACTGAGATTGCCGACGACGATCACCGGCACCGGCAACGACTGGGCGCGACGCAGATCGCGCGTGCGACGTCGTGTCGCCAGCGCCGCGTACAGGCGTGACAGACCGGCCAACCAGAATGGCACCGGCGCGCCTGCGTACCAGCGCGCCTCCAGCCAGCGGCGCAAGGCTTCCGTCACCGGTACTCGCCCGGGCAAATCGTGTCCGGCAAGCGCAACGTCAAGTAGTTGGCGGCTCGATGCCACCCTTGCTCGTTGTAGCGGGCCAGCGAACAGAACACGGCTCAGGCATCGGCAAACTGCATGCGATGCAAGGCTGCATACAGACCGCCTTCGGCGAGCAATCGCCGATGCGTACCTCGCTCGGCGATCCGTCCGGCCTCCATGACCAGCACCTGATCGGCGTGTTCGACCGTGCTCAATCGGTGTGCGATGACGAAGGTCGTGCGATCGCGCATGACATGGGCAAGCGCATCCTGGATCTGGCGCTCGGACTCGCTGTCGAGCGCGCTGGTCGCCTCGTCGAGGATCAGGATCGGGGCATTCTTGAGAATGGCGCGCGCGATCGCCAGGCGCTGGCGCTGGCCGCCTGACAACATTGAGCCGCCCTCGCCGACACGCGTATCCAGGCCCTGGGGCAAGGCCTCGATGAATTCCATTGCGTTCGCCGCGCGCGCCGCCGCGAGGATTGCAGCGCGGTCACTGCCAGCCAGGGCACCGAAGGCGATGTTTGCGGCGACGGTGTCGTCGAACAACACGATGTGCTGCGATACCCAGGCGATCTGCCGGCGCAGTTCGGCCAGGGCGTAGTCCGACAACGGCCGACCGTCGAGGCGAACTTCGCCTCCGCTCGGCTCGACCAGGCGCGGCAACAAGCGCACCAGGGAGGTCTTGCCGCTGCCGGAACGGCCGACAATCGCCGTAACCGTTCCCGGTTCGGCGATCAGGTCGACATCGCGGACGGCGTCGGTTCCGGCACCCGGATAGCGCAAAGACACCGAGTGATACTCGACCCGCCCATGCACTCGTATCGGCCGCTCGCCGCCGCGGTCTTCCTCAAGCGGACTGTCGAGGATCTCGAACAGGCTTTCGGCTGCGGTCAGTCCGCGCTGCATGGTGTCCTGCACCGTGGTGATTCGCTTCAACGACGGCAGCATCGCTGACATTGCGATCATCATCGAAATGAAGGTTCCGGCGGTCAAAGTACCCTGGACGGCCTCGCGGCCGGCGATGTAGATCAGCAAGGCCAGGGCGACGGCGGCCGTGATCTGCACCAGGGACGAGCTCAACGACTTCGCCGCACTGCCCTTCAGATGCAGACGCCGGCGCTGCTTGGACAGCGCCCGGTAGCGATCCTCGGCCGAAGCTTCACCGCCATAGACCTTGACCGCGTCCAGCCCCGCCAGGGTTTCGCTGGCCACCCGGGTGGCGTCACTGACAGTACCGAGCATGCGCTTGCTGATGCTGCGAAAGCGCCGACCGGCGACCCAGACGACGATGGCGATCAACGGCATCATCATCGCGATGGTCAAGGTCAGCCGGACGCTGTTGAACAACATCACCGTGATCAGGGCCAGGATGGTCAAGGTGTCGGTGACGATCACCTTCAGCGATTCGGCGCTGGCTTCGGCGACCTGCTCGGCGTTGTAGGTCAGGCGCGCGACCAGCTTGGCGCTGTTCTCTCCGGCGTAGTAGCTGGCCGGTAATCGCAGCAGGTGCGCGAAGGTCTCGCCGCGCAAGGTTTCGACGACGCGACGGCCGACATAGGCCATGCCGTAGCCGGCCAGAAACACGCCGACGCCGCGCAGCACGAACAGGGCGACGACGACGATCGGCATCCATTTCAGCACCACCGGATCGCGCTCGACGAAGGTTCCGTCGATCAGCGGCCTCATCAGCCAGGTGAAGACACCGGCTGCGGTTGCCTCGATCAGCATGCCGACGAGGGCGGCGATCAGCACCAGCCAGAAGCGCCGGGTGTAGCCGAGCAGACGGCCGTAGGCGCGCAGGACGCGGCCGCGATCGCCGGCGGAATCGCTGTGATTGCTGCGTGCGCCGCCTGTACTCAATCGCCTTCCTCGATCGGTACGGTCGCGATCGCGATGCGCACGAAACCAAGCTGGCCGAGCACGTCCAGCGCCGTGGTCACAGCCTGGTGCGGTGTCCGGGCGTCGGCGCGGACGACGACCTGCTGGCTGCGATCGGCTCCGGCATGCGGCTCCAGGGCGGCGCGCAACGACGCCGCGTCGGGGCGCAGCACCTCGCGCTGATCGACGAAGTATCGCCCCTGGGCGTCGATGATCACGGCCAGACCGATGTTTGCGGTCCGCACGGGATTCTCGCTGGCCTGTGGCAGGGTGACTTTGAGCAGGGCACGCTCCTCGAACGTCGTGCTGACCATGAAGAAGATCAGCAAGGTCAGCATGACGTCGATCAGCGGAATCAGGTTGAACTCGAACTCGTCCGAGTCCTGATTGGCGAGAAAGTCCACTACGCAACCCTCGGCTTGGGCCGTTCAGCCGGCGGAGTCGGCTCCAAGGCCTCGATCAGATGACTGACCTCACGGGCCATTGCCAAGCCGTACTCCTGGACCCGGCCACGGAAATACCGGTGGAAGACATACGCCGGGATCGCAACCAGCAAGCCAAAGGCAGTGGTCAGCAAGGCCTCGCCGATGCCACCAGCCAGGCGACTGGCATCTCCGACCCCGAACTCGGTGATCACCAGAAACATGCGGATCATGCCCGAGACTGTGCCGAGCAGGCCAACCATCGGGGCGATGATCGCAATCGTGCCCAGGGTATTGAGCCAGCGATTGAGGCCATGTACGACGTCGCGGCCAGTGTCCTCGATCCGGCTCACCAGATAGCTATGCGGGCGATGACGCTCGGCGAGCGCGGTCGCCAGTACCCGGCCCAGTGGCGAATGCTGGCGCAATGCCTGGATGTGCTCGCCATCGACGCGCCGGCTGCGAACCAGGACGGCAACTTCCGCGGTCAGACCTTTCGGCATGATGCTGGATCGGCGCAGACTCCAGAACCGCTCGATGATGATCGCCAGCATCAGGCCGGAGCCCAGCAGCAGCGGCCACATGAATACGCCGCCAGCGAGAAACAGTTCAAGCACTTGCAGTCCCCCAGTTCTTCAGACCCGGCGATGATAGCAGTGCCGCTGCCCGGCACCGTGCCCCGCGCGCGGCCGCGCTGCTGGAAATCCGCCTCGGTCGCAAGTCAGATAGGCTTGTGGCAACCGGTCGGCTGCCACGCGGAGTCCCCCAATGTTCGACGGGCTACCTCATCATCTACTGATCTTGTCCGCAGTTTCCGTCTATGCGCTGGCCGTCTATAGCGCGGCGCGGGCGATCCTGCATACCCGAACGGCCCAGGGCTCGGCGGCCTGGGTGCTGGGCCTGCTGCTGATGCCGGTACTGACCTTGCCGTTGTACTGGGTGTTTGGACATACCCGCTTCCAGGGCTATGTCCATCGCCGGCGGACTCGGATGGCGCGAGCCGACGAGCATCTGCGGGCCCGCGAAGCACTCGATGCCAGCCTGGACGAGCCGGAGGGTCCGTTCTCGGGTCTGCACACCCTGGCTCGACGACTGGGCGCTGGCGGCTTCACCCGGGGCAACCGACTACGTCTGCTGTGCGATGGTGAGGCAGGATATCGCGCGATGCTGGAAGCGATCGCCGGCGCCCGGGACTTCATCCTGATCCAGTTCTACATCTTCCGTGCCGATTCCACCGGCCGGCGCTTTCAGCAGGCCCTGATCGAGCGTGCACGCGCCGGAATCACAGTCTGCTTCCTGTACGACGAGATCGGCGCCTCCATGCCGCGACGTTTCCTGCGCGAAATGACCGATGCCGGCATTTGCTGCCACCGGTTCGACCCGGGCCGCAAGGGACTGCGCTTTCAGATCAACTTCCGCAATCATCGCAAGATCATCGTCGTCGACGGCGAACAGGCCTTCCTCGGCGGCATGAATGTCGGCGACGATTACCTCGGCCGGCACCGTCACGTCGGCCCGTGGCGCGACACCCATCTGGCGATCGAGGGCCCGGGTGCGACCCAGGCGCAGATCGCATTCTTCAAGGATTGGTATTGGGCCACGGACGAACTGCCTAAGGTCGAATTTCGGGTCCGGCAGATCGAACAGGAAACGGCGCATCTGCTGGTCTGGCACACCGGTCCGGCTGATCCGCAACCCGAGTGCCTGCTGTACTGGCTGGAACTGTTGAACGCAGCGCGGGAACGGATCTGGATCGCGACGCCGTACTTCGTACCACCCGAACCAATCCTGCATGCGCTGCGTCTGGCCCTGGTGCGTGGCGTCGAGGTGCGGTTGCTGGTGCCAGGCTGGAACGACAACCGTCTGGTCAATCTGGCCAGTCAGGTGCATCTGGCCGACATGGCCAACTGCGGTGCCGAGGTCCATCGCTGGCGCCGCGGCTTCATGCACCAGAAGGTGGCGCTGATCGACCACGCGCTGGCGGTCGTCGGCTCGGCGAACCTGGACCATCGATCGGTGTTCATCAATTTCGAGATTTCCGCACTGAGCACCGATCCGGTCTTCATCACCGAGGTCGAAGCGATGCTGGAAGCCGACTGGCAGTCCAGCAGGCGCATCAGCCTCGACGAATACCGCAATGCCGGCTACTGGCGCCGGCTGGCGTGCCGGGCGGCCAATCTGTTTTCACCGATGCTCTAGCCGTGCAGAAGGCATGACGGCAAGTTGGAGTCGGGCAAGTTGCCTGCGAATCTGACGAGAAACAGCGCGTAAATCGTTGATATGTGAGTCTATGTTCGCTGGCATGACGGCTGCTTTGGTTATTGATATGCGCACGCCGTGTGCACTTGTCGTTCGTCAAGGAGGCAACATGGAGACCCAGACCCACTGGTCGTTTCTGAAGGAAAGCGACTCTTCGTTCGGGATGTTCTATCCCAAGCACTACACCTTGGCCGGCTTCGACGAACTGGCCCAAGCCGAACAGGCTGGTGAGCGGCTGCGTTCGGACGGATTTGCCGACGACGATGTCCACATCGTATCGGGCCGCCGTCTGGTCGAAGAAATGCAGGCCCAGCAGGAAGATTCCAGCTGGCTGGACCGTGTCAAGGCTTCGATCTCCGAGTTCATCGGCACCGAGACCTATTTCATCGACCAGGACATCGCCCTGGCCAGCCGTGGCGGCTGCTTCCTGTTCGTCTACACGCCGGAGGACGAACAGCGAGACCGTGCCGAGCGCGTGCTGCTCGCCTGCGATCCGATCTACGCTCGGCGCTACCTGCCGATGGCCATCGAGCGACTGGTGGAACCACGCCACTGAGCCGCGGCGGCGAACACCGGGCGAGCACGGGTCGCGCGCTCGTCGGCCGCGTTCCGGAGCCGAGCCCTCGGTGCGACCGGAGGCTTGACTGTGTCTCACGGACACGGGTTTGGGTAGGCTATGAGGCCATCCCGATACGAGCGACCCATGTCCCACACCCCGATCCTGGCGACGCTTGGCTATATTCTCTCGCCCGATGGTGAGAACGTACTGCTGATTCACCGCAACGCCAGGCCGGACGATCAGCATTTGGGCAAGTACAACGGCCTTGGCGGCAAGCTGGACCGCGATGAGGACGTACTTGCCGGCTTTCAGCGCGAGATCCGCGAGGAGTCGGCGCTGGAATGCGAGCAGCTGAGTCTGCGCGGAACGGTCAGCTGGCCGGGCTTCGGTCGCAACGGCGAGGACTGGCTCGCCTTTGTCTTCCTGGTCAGCCGCTACAGCGGCACACCGTTGCTGCGCAATCCAGAAGGCGAGCTGGAGTGGATACCGATTGCGCGTATCCTGGACCTGCCACTATGGGAGGGCGACCGGCATTTCCTGCCCTTGGTGTTCGATCGCGATCCGCGGCCGTTTCATGGTGTCATGCCGTACCGCGATGGTCGAATGCTCGCGTGGTCGTACAGCCGCTTGTAGGAGACGCGTAGTGGCGGAATGGCCGATCCTGATCCTGAAAGGCATCGTTATCGGTATCGCGATGGCGGCGCCAGTCGGCGCCGTCGGTGTGCTGGTGATCCGGCGCGCACTCGCCGAACGGCCATTCGCGGGCTTCATCACCGGTCTCGGCGCGGCCCTTGGCGACGCGACCTTCGCAGCGATCGCCGGCTTTGGCATGAGCACCGTCGTGCAACTGCTGGAAACCTGGCAACGGCCGCTGCGGGTCATCGGCGGCCTGGTGATCGTTGCCATCGGCCTGGGCCTGCTCTGGCATGCACGCAAGCACAGCGGTCGCATCCCGGTCTCGATCGACGCCAATAGCGCGTCCCTGAGCCGACGCCGAGGCTTCGCGACCGGATTGCTGCTGACGGTATCGAACCCGGGGCCACTGATCGCGATGATCGCGATCTTCGCCGCCGCCGGTTTGAGTCAGGATGATTTCGGCTTTGCCGAAGCCGGTGTCCTGGTCGCGGCGGTGTTTGTCGGGTCGGCCGTGTGGTTTGCCGTGCTGGCGCGCTCGGCCTATCTGCTGAGCCGGCGCTATGGCACCCGCATTGGCTCGGTTTTCGATCTGGTCGCGGCCGTCCTGCTGATCCTGCTCGGTCTGCTGACCCTGTTTGCGCCGGATATCTGAACGTTGCGCAGCCTGTCTGATCGCTGCCGCGGCGGTACACTCCTCTGCCACCACAACTGGACGGAATTCGATCGAACATGAACCTGGACATTCTCGATCTTGAGGACGACATCCGTGTGCTGCGTCTGGCCCGGCCACCGGTCAACGCCCTGAATCCAGCCCTGGTCAGCGCCTTGCGTGAGGCGCTGGACAACGCCGAACGCGAGCGCGTGCCGGCCCTGGTGCTGGCCGGCGGACCCAAGGTATTCAGTGCCGGTCTCGACGTGCCGACCCTGCTGACCCTGGATCGCGAGGCAATGCTGAGTTTCTGGCGCGACTTCTTTGGCGTCGCGACGCGTCTGGCGCGCTTTCCAGCGCCATTGGCAGCAGCCGTCGACGGTCACAGCCCAGCCGGTGGCGCCGTGCTGGCGTTGTTCTGCGACTACCGGATCATGGCCCGCGGCCCGTTCAAGATCGGTCTGAACGAAGTCGAAGTCGGACTTCCGGTACCGCCCAGCATCCAGGCCGTGCTGCGCCGTCAGGTCGGTGCTCGAATCGCCGAACGATTGCTGGTTGCCGGCACCATGCTTGACTCCGAACAGGCACTTTCGATCGGCTTCGTCGACGCATTGTGCGACCCGGGTCATGCTCAGGACGAAGCCGTCGCCTGGTGCCGCCAGCTGCTGGCGCTGCCGCGCCAGGCGATGCTCACGACCCGGGCCGAGGCGCGCGCGGACATCGGCGGGATTTTCGCCGATCCCGATGCACTGCAATTGCATGCGCTGACCGACGCCTGGTTCAGCGACGAGACCCAGACGACGATGCGCGCCCTGGTCGAACGTCTCAAGGCCGGGTCATAGGCAATGATGTACGGTCACGATGCAAAGCAACCGTTGTCGATGCGACATCGATTGTGTCAGGCACCAAGACCATCGAAGATCGCAAACGGACTGTTCTGCTTCGATGGCGCACCGTTCCGACTGCTGGGAGACTGATGCAATGGACGTTTTTCTACACCAGGATCTCGATCTGTTGCTGCGTGTCGCCGCTGCGATGGCCCTCGGCGGCGTGCTCGGCATCGAACGCGAGCTGACCCGTCAATCCGCTGGTTTGCGCACGCATATGATGATCGCCGGCGCTGCTGCCCTGATCGTCGGCCTTGGCGATGTGCTGGCACAGCATTTCGCCGACGAGCAATACGCCAGTCTGCTGCGCATCGATCCGGTTCGTCTGATCGAGGCCGTGGTTGCCTGCGTCGGCTTCGTCGCCGCCGGTACCATCCTGCGCAGCGCCGGCGGCGATCACGTCCGTGGCTTGACCACGGCCAGCTCCCTGGTCATGGCCGCGGCGATTGGCATTGCCACTGGAATCGGCAAGTACGTGCTGGCCTTTGGTGCGTCCATTCTGTGCGTCGTGGTGCTGGGGGTGTTCCGCTACCTGGAACGCGGTCTGTTTCAGGACGACGATGAGCGTTGATCGCGATCGGGCACGACCGGGTTGTCCGGCCGTGCCCGCGGCTCCGAGTCCGTTTCAGCGTCAATCCACGGTCCGCCGCTCATGGAACGGCTCGTGGTCCATCGCCCAGGACTTCACCATGCGCCCGAAGCGGGCGATCATCAGCATGTTGAAGAAATGCATCAGGCCCAGTACCAGCAACGAGACGCCAACGCGCGACCCGACGTCGGGGATCAGCGTCACCGTATCGACATGCCAGTTCTCCAGGCGATAGGAAATGAAACCCAGGTTGATCAGATAAAATCCGATCACCAGCAGACGGTTGGTCGATGCGGCCAGGTCCTGGTCCTGTCCGAAGCAGCGAATCAGAAAGATCTCGCCGCTATGGGACAACACGCGGGCCACCCAGACGGTCATGGCGATCGAGATCACCAGGTAGATGCCATAGGCAATGTGGGTCATCACGAAGTCTCCTAGTTGAAGCACGGTAGTCACCTTGATCGAGCAACGGTGGCATCAGCCTGGATCAGGAGTACGCGCCGGACTTCCGGAATGATCTTTCCGAAGCGATTTTTTTTCGAGACCTCGGAACAGCTTATGGAATCAATGGCTTGCCCGCTTTCAGCATGATCATGCTGGAGCCACGCCGCTGCCGAGCTGGCGCTTTCGGTATTCGCCGGGGACCATTCCGACCTCCTCCTTGAACGCGACGTAGAAGCTCGACTGGGAATTGAAACCCATCGCCATGCCCACCGACAGCACCGACGCGCGCGGTTCCTCGACCAGCATGGTCCGGGCTGCATCGACCCGGTATCGGCGTACGAAGCGGGAAAAACCCAGTCCGAATTTGGTATTGACCAGTTCCGACAACTGGTGGCTGCTCAGGCCCAGCCGCTCGGCGACCACGGCCAGACTCAAGGATTCGTCGCGGAAGATCTCCGCGTCGGCAAACAACTGCCTCAGCTGCTCGGCCATCGCCTCGCAGTCGACATTGCCGAGCGTCGACTGGGCGTAGGCAGCGGCGACCGCGTCACGCGTCTTCGGGACCAGATCCGGCACCGACAGCAGCAGCCAGCCGACGATGAAGTAACCCAGCGCGATCAGCAGGGCATAGATTGCGGCGAAGCCGCGCCAACCCAGACCGTCCAGTGCCAGCACACCGCTGACGGCAACCGCAGCGCCCATCAGCGCGAACAGAACCAGCACCTTCAGCTCCAGTGCAAACCAGCGTCGCATCGACCGCAGCCGGTAGACCAAGACGCCCAGGTGCACGGCCGCCGCTGTCCCGAGCGCCAGGGCAACCGGAATTGCCCAGGGCAACGGAATCGACAGCGCCAGCGTCAGCACTGCGAACGGAATCGCCCATTCGATCCGGCGCCAACCGTCATCCGGGCGCAGCACGCCCAGCAGCAGCCAATAGAAGCCGAGCGACTGCACGAACAGCACGACGACGTAGCGCCGTGTCGGCAGCGCCGCCACTGCACCGGACACGACCTCCAGATGCGCGAGCTGGGTCAGGGTCAGAGCCGCCAGCATCACCAGACCCGCAAGCCGCGCCTGCCATGGCAATGCCAGCTGCCGATATCCTGCGACGAACACCGCCGACAGCAGTACCGCCATGCCAACCGAGAAACCCACCGTCAATTGAACTGCAAGGTCCAAATTATACAATTTCCTATAACTGGTGAAGGTTTCGCCCCCGAGGGTACTGTCGGGAAACCGACCGAACAAGCCCGGTTCGAGCCGCTGTGTCGACGGTACCCGACTCCGACCGGCGCGCAGTGCACGGGTTTACGCGACGGCGCCTGGGGTTGCGAGCCTACCTTGGTGGCGGATCAGCAGCGACGGACCGATCGAGGTCGAGCCATCGCCAGCGCTCGACGACACCACCGCGACGCAATTGCAGCACGACAGCGCCACGAGCGCCGATTCGGCGACCGGCCGAGAATGTCAGCGGTGGACCAAGACCGATGTCGTGGCGGAACCAGGATTCGAATGCCTCGACCAGACGCAGGGCATCGACGTCGGGTCCGACCTGCTCGAGCGCCGAGGTCAGCGTGCGCGCGGCGGCCAGCGTCCACAGTTGGGCCAGAACGTGTTCGCGCGGCAGCGGGCGGGTTGCTCCGAGGCGCAGCAGCAGGTCGCGGCCGGCGGCGCCGACCAGTTCGATGGTCGGCGGCACCGCGACGTATACCGGTCCGATGTGCTCTCCGGCCAAGTGGATCAGGGCTGGTGTTTCCAGCCAGCGGGTCAGCAGCAGGACGACGTCAGCCGAAAATGCCGGCAGCCATTGCCCGAGCAGCCGGGCATCGTCGCCGTCATACAACACGGCGGTCGGTGCCGGCGATGGCAGTTCCGGCACTTCGGCATCGGTCGTAGCCGTCAGCAGCCACGGCTCCACGTCCAGCGACTGCCGGGCGTGGCGGCGCAGCACCTCGGCGCGGCTGCTTGGGCCGGCGTACAGCGCGAAGCGCGGTGCATGGTTCGGCGCGGAATGGACCTGCGCAGAGTCGAACAGCGCGATCACCGGCACCTGGTCGGCCGGTGCCGGCGCGAAATCGTCCAAGGCCAGGTCGAGACCGACAAGCAACGGTCGCGTGAACGCGACGCCGGGATTGACGAACTGCAGCTCCAGCCGGCGCTGAAAGATGCCACCGCGGCCGTCGATATGCGCGGCATAGGCTTCGAGCACGGCTCGCATCGCGTGGTTCCGCTGGTGCCCGGTTGGCTGCCGCGCTGACGGCAGCCGGACCCCGATTGCGATTCTTGCTCGGTTGTCGTCGCCTTCGTCCAGCGCTTGCAGATAGGCGATCAGCGCGGTGATCTCGCGCTCGCTGAGCTGGTAGCGCGGCATCGCCGTAGCCAGCGGCTGGCCAGCCGAATCGATGCCGTGGCGAAGTGCCTTCGCGAAGCGCGGCCGGTCGTAAGCTGGGCGCAGGCGGAAGCGGCCTGCAAGTACCGGATACGGTCGGCTCAGCCGCGACCAGCGCAGCTCCGGCGCAACGACACCGGCCTCTTGCAGGCCGCGACCATCGCTGCCGTGACAGTTGCCGCAGGCGAACAGCTCGGCAGCGACGGGAATCGGCGGATCGCCGATGGCTACGGACGACTCCGCTCCGATCTCGCCGCGCTGGAATATCGCCTCGCCGAGGCTGAGCAACGGGTCATTCGCGCTCGCGAACAGTGAGCTCGCCGCCACCAGGCCGATGACCAGCAGCCAGTTCCTGCCCATGCGCAATCCCGGCCTCGCTCAGCGCGCAGCGAGCAGACGCTCGATCTCATCGGCGATCGCCTGCGGCGCGGTCATGCCGTCCAGGCGCCTCCAGACGCCGCTGCGATCGTCGCCAACAAGCACGAACGAGGTATGGTCGTTGCGATCGGCGGCGTAGGCGCCGAGTGCCTTCAGCACGGTGTCGATCTGGGCACGCTCTCCGGTCAGCTGGCTCCAGCCGGGTCCGGCCCGGTGGCGCTCGGCCCATGCCGCCAGGCGCTCGGGACGGTCGGTCACCGGATCGACGCTGATCGACAGCAGTTGCACCTCGGCACCGATGGCGTCGCCGACCAGCTCCTGCACGCGGCGAAAATGCGTGCCGAGCAGCGGACAGACCATGCGACAGCTGGTGAAGATGAACTGCACGGCGACAACCCGATCCTCGACCAGTTCGGGGTAGTAGCGCAGCGCCGTGCCGCTGGCATCGACCAACTCGACGTCGGGGAAGTGCAGACGCAGCGAGGATTCAGCCGCGCCGGCATCGACAGCGTCGTGCGCCTGTCCCGAAAGCGGTGACAGCATCAACACCAGCAGACACAGCAGCGCCGCAGCAGTCACAGAACGGGAAGTGAAGCGAATCGGCTCAGTCATGACCGTGCTCCAGGACAGCGGAGGCGATGCTCAGCGGAAAGCAGTGCACGATCCGCGGTGTGTCGACGAACAACACGACATCGTACTCGCC
>CAZFUH010000088.1:0-12784 GCA_964522235.1 uncultured Rhodanobacteraceae bacterium | reverse complement strand
CCACGCTTCTCAAACCAGTGGTCAGCATAGGGGTTGTCATTGTATCGAGGGATTTCCAGGTAGCCGTTGCGGGTATACATGGCGCGTGCCTCGACCAGCGTGCGGTTGGTATCCAACTGCAACACATCCAGGCCGAATTCGACGGCATGCGCTTCGAGCGCATCGAGCAGGCGCTGAGCAACGCCGAGCCCACGCGCGGACGGCGCCACCCACATGCGTTTGATCTCACCGACACCGCGCCCAGTAACTTTCAGCGCGCCGCAACCGATCGGCTGCCCGTCCAGTCGTGCAACGAGAAACAGTCCAGCTGGTGCTACCAGTTCTTCCGGATCGGCACTTGGGCCACGCGTCGGGTCGAATCCGGTTTCGAAGCGCTCGTTCAACTCATGCAGGTACGCGTCGATGCATGCTTGGGCCTCGACGCTGCCGGGGTCGGCGACTTCGATCGTCACCGCCGAGGCGCGCATGAAGCGCTCGACCTCGGCCATCGCCGCAATCAGGCGTTCGCGCTGGGTCAAGCCAAGCGGTGCCAGCAGTGACTTCGCGTACAGCTGCGAACTTCGATCGACGGCATCGAATTCCCGCAATCCCTTGCCAGTCAACGTCACCCGCCGCACGCGACCGTCACCAGTCGCCCGACGCAAGGTCACCAGACCCTGCGCTTGCAACGCTCGCAGCAACCGGCTGAGATAACCCGAATCCAAGGCCAGGCGCGCGCGCAATTCCCGAACCTCGGCGCCGGCCTGACCGATCTCGAACAGCAGCCGCGACTCGCCCAGCGGGCGGCCCCGGCCCAGATAGTCATCCGTCAACACGCCGATGCGCCGGGTCACGCTGCGATTGAAGTTGCGGACCTGCCGAATCTGCTGCTCGTCCATTCTCTGACTTTAGTCAGAGAAAAGGACCGTGTCAAAGCAGCCGGCCGAGCAAATGACGGCAGATGGAGCCTTGCGCAGTATTGCGATTTCCGGAACGCTCACGCCGCAGCGATGGCTTCGATCTCGAGCAACCATGCGCTGTCGTAGATGCCAGCGATCACGATCGTCAGCGCCGGCGACCGGTCGCCGAGGATGGACTGCCGCAAACCAGCGCTCTGCGCGATCAACGCACGATCCGACAAGAAGATGGTGACCTTTACAAGGTTGTCGAAGCTCATGCCTGCCGCGCGCAACTGTGCCTCTACATTGCGCCAGGCAAGCCTGTACTGCGACGGGTAATCAGTCGGCACCTTGCCATCGACATCCTCGGGCACCTGCCCGCTCACGAACAGCCACTGGTTGGCGCCGACGACGTGGCTGGCCATCGCATAGGCGTGGTCGGTCGGGGCAATGGGTTTGATGCGCATGCAGGCAGTATCCAGGCAGGAGGAAAACAGATCGGTGACGACCAGTGCCGCCGCCACGCTGGACAGGAAGTGTCGTCTTTGCATCTAATGGTGGCGTGGTCGTGGCGCGTTCTATGATGCGTCAGTTCCTGTCGACGGTGGCCCGACATTTTTCCGGCTGAAGCCGTCAATTGTGCGGAGCGCCATGGACACCATCGACCGACGCCTGATTGAATTGTTGCGCGAGGACGCCAGCCGTCCATTGAAGACTCTGGCGGCGGAAGTCTCGCTGTCGCGCAGCAGCGTCCGCGACCGAATTGCACGGATGCTGGCGAACGGCGTCATCCGCCGCTACACCATTGATGCCGCGCCCGAGTCCGGCACGTTTTCGGCGATCTGCCTGCTGCGCCTTGCGCGGACACCCGATATGGCGGTCGTTCACGCAGTGTCCGCGATGCCGGAGGTGTCGCGCTGCGATGCCCTCACTGGCGAGATCGACTTGCTGGTGGAGATCGAAGCGATGGCTGCAACCACGCTGAATGCGGTGCGGGATCGCATCGCGGCCTTGCCGGGTGTCACCGAGGTGACCACGTCGCTGGTGCTGTCGCACTACAAGTCCCCGCGCTGGCGCTGAAGTACCCGTGGAACGCGACCCGGCTTCGGCGTGGCCTCTGCGCACCATGTCGCAGCACCTGAACTCTCCATAGGCGGTGCAGGCCCAGAATCTCTGTAAAGAGTTCTTGACAGGCGTGAGGCCTGTCTGTAGAGATCTCTTTACAGGCAGGAGGATCGACTTGAAGAATCGCTTGAAGACGCTGCGCGAAGCGAAGGGGTGGAGCCAGGGCGAGCTTGCCCGACGGCTGGGCGTCTCGCGGCAGACGATCAACGCGGTCGAAACCGACAAGTACGATCCCAGCCTGCCGCTGGCTCTGCGCATGGCGAAGCTGTTCGGCGTCGCCGTGCCCGAGCTGTTCATCGATCACTGGGAACCGGAGGAGGAATGAAGACCATGGCGAACCACGAGCCGATGTCGAGATGGCGCAATTTTGCGGCCTGGAGCGCTGTAGGAGCCATCTTCTACATCATTGCCGCGTGGGGCGGCTCATCGCTCCTGCATGAGGACGGCACAGGCGCGCTATTCCGATCGACAGAGGTCGTTGCGAAGGTGGGTGTGGGTTTGCTTTTCGCGATGGCGTGCGTCGGCTTCAGCAGCCGAAACCGGCCCTTCAGCCTGCAAGTTTCCGCAATTTCCTGATCTGGAGTGCGGTGGCCTTCGCCGGCTGGCAAACGAAATCAATGCCGCCTATCCACAGATCAAGCTGGGGTTCCAGTGGGTACCGTGATGAAACACAAATTCTGCGGCGTGTTCAAGCACAGAAATAATATGTATATTGTTAGTCTCGCAAATGCAAATGGCCCGAATTGCATGGTCTGGCCACCTAGCCCGCATTATTCATGAACCTTCTGCTGCGGCCGCCGATCCATCCGCTGGGACGCGACGTGCTCCCTCCAGTCGGCTCGACGTAGTGTCGGCTACGCCTTCGCCGCCTTCCAGTCCGCGCGCCGCGTCCCAGCGGCGTCTCGACGACCTCGCGACGAACGTTCACGAATAATGCGGGCTAGACCTTTGCACCGGGGACTGTCGGTAGAACAGCTCGCCAAAAGTATCGAGAGCGCTCTCGACGAATACTCATTGTTGGGGCGCTCGATCTCCGCGCCGGAGTGGAAGGAGCGCGACGATCAGCTACTCGCCCATTTTGGCGAGAAGTCGGTTGCCGCGTTTCAGCGGAAGAAGAAAGACATCGGCATCCGATACGCTGCGATCGCCACCAAGTGTTGCGTTCCCCTACTCTGCCGGCTTCGGGGCACCCAGACTCTTGCTGTAGATCCCGGAGCGGTCGAAGCAGCAGACACGGCGCTTTCCGGACAGGAGCATCGAGCAGGTACTGGCGATCCGTCGCTCGCGCGTTTCCGCCTTCTTCGCCGAGCTGATCCACTGAATCCAGTCTCGTCTTGCCACCGGCGTCAGGCCGGACCACTGCGACCGCGCCTCCGGGCTCGCCGCGAGCGCCTTGCGAAGATCGACAGGAACACGCGGCTCCGGCTCCTGCACCGCTGGTGCGATCTCGAGCGTGACGTTGTCGCCGACGACAGCGCCGGCGGCTTCCCGCAACGCTCGGGACACCTTGAGCCAATGGCTGCCCTGGCCGTCCGGTTCCAGCGTGGCCTGGAATGGATGGTCGTCGAGCGTGCCGTCGATGCTGATCATGCTCCGCGTCGGCAGTTTTGCACTGGCATCGTGCGGCAGGACCAGAAAAGCCCAGGAGGCCCCGTTCGGACTTGCCGGCCGCAGCAGCTTTGCCGTGAACCGGATCTTCGTGGTGCGCGTGCTCATGGCGGCAAGGTACCACCAAGAAAGAACAAAGGCAGATTCACTCTCCGGGAACGAGGCAAATTCCGCGCCCATGGCGAAGCATCCCGATACCCACGCGTCCAGCATGGCTCGACACTGCTGGACGACACCCCTACTGCGTCGGCGCCAGACGAAAATCACCCGGCCGAACACCGGACTCTAGTCGCCAGCCGGACTCGAGTTCGAGAATCCAGCCGGGGCCGTTGACCGTGCCCTCAGGCTCCGCGGCGTCCAGCCCTGCCGCAGCCACCCACGCACGGTCACGATCGGGCGTGGTCAGGGCAGCGCCTTCCTGGAGCGTCAGCCGGCCCCAAGGACCGATCAGAATCGAGCCCGGATACACGTTGCCGGCGTCGCCCAGAGCGAGCACCGTGTTCGGATTGAACATCAGCTGCCGCTGCGGCAGCTCAAGTACCAGCACCGGCCCGTCTACAAGCTCAGCCCTGTAGCGTGCCCGCTGCTCGGCAGTACGCGCGGCGCGATCCGACTCCTCGCTGCGAACTTCATCCAGCCCGTAGGCCTCGGCCCGCCGCACTGCGTGTTCGCGATCCCGGCGCCCATCTGCATCCACTGTCAACGCGGCGGCGAGCCGACCGGCAAGATCCGGCTCCGGTCCAATGTCCTGACGCCAGCCGGGCGCGTAGCGGTCCAAAAGCAGACCCAGCGCAGGACCTGTGCCGTAGCCGAGCGACCGTACGTAGGTTGGCCGCCTCTGGAACGCCTTCACCTTGCCGGCCGCCACGCTCCAGTCCGCAGCCATCGCGTCCAGCGCAAAGCGCATTCCGGTGTATTCGGCCAGACCTTCGTGGCCCTCGAGACGTCGTTCGATGTCAGCGGAGCCAGAAAACGAAGCATGGCGCAGCCGCCGGAACAGCAGGCCATCCAGCGTTGCATCGCGTGATTTCGCCTCATCGGACTCCAGCGCCCGAGCGTACGCGCGCAGTTCCAGGCGCAGCCAGACCCGCCCCTCCTCTTCATCCAGATGTGTGGCCAGCGGGTCAGCTACTTCGAAACCCAGCTCTGGCTGGATTCGATGAAAGGACTCGTGAGCCAGCAATTGCAGGCGCGAGAACGGATCCTCGGAAAGTGGCAGCATCACCACCGCCCACATCGTGCCTTCCCACGCCATCGCCGTGTTCGCCACGGCCATGTTCGCGGGCCATTCACCCACGAATTTTCCATCCTGTTCGCGGAAGCGCCCTTGGCCATCCGCGCGATTGGACACCGCAAGCCGGGTAGCCGGGTGGACCAGCACCAGCGGTCCGCACAGATCGGCGGGCCAGAGAGGCTCGACGCGAGCACAGGCCTCTTCGAACTCCGCCAGTGCCTGAGCCGCCGCCGCTGCGACCACGCCGTCGTCCTGGGCCAATCCAGGCACCGGCAGAAGCAGAAGCCAAACTGTCAACCACCAGCTCGGCAGTCCAGAGCGGGTTGTACCCATGCAAACGTCCTCCGATACGAATGTGGGGTAGGCGGCGTGCCTGAACAACACGCGCGCCAAATCGCTGCGCCGAAAGAACTGCCCGTGCAGCATGGACGGGCACCGGGTCCATGCTGCAGGCAAAGCAAACTCCGTGCCATGGGTCACGCAGTTGAATTGCCGCGCGACCACTTGAATGCGACCGCGCAAACACGTCTGGCTGCCGCAATCGAACGTCCGATTCCGGAAACGAACGGGTCAACCGGGTCGAATATCGACGATCCAAGGTTCGTAGCGACGTCCGTAGGCGATGCTGATCGTGAAGCGGCGCGACCCTGAGGCGCTCGAATCGGTAGCGAGCATGGGCTCAAGTACGGTCCGGAACCGGGCCGGAACGTTGATCGAGCTGACATTCAGTGCATGGACGTAGCCGGCAGGCTGTTGACGCTGCGCTGCCACACTCCGGTAGTACCCCCAACTGGCCCGTATCGTTCCGCCAGCGATGAGATACCGCGACCGGTCGGGATACTGCTGGCGCATCAGGCGTGGATCCAGGCCAGCATCGATCACGAAAAGGCGGCTGTTCTCGTCGCGCTCGCGCAGCCAATGTTGCTCGGCACCCCGGGCCTGATCAATCAGAACCTTGTTGCTGGGATCGGCAGACAATGCCTGCAGAGCCCGATCGTGGGCACGCCGGGCGATCGCCAGCTCGCGCTGATGTGCCTTGCCGTCGAACTGCAGAACCAGCCAGACATCCCGCGGCAGCGGTATCGGGGCGCCCGGGGCCGTCTCGGGCGCAGGTCGGAGTGCAAAGCCCAGGGCCCGCATCTTCGCTTCATCGAGCCAAGGCGCGAGCCCGGGTTCATTCGACTCGTGGTCACCGGCAAACGTCGGCATGCGCCAATTGAGTCGCAGGGCAAGGCCGCTGTCTTCCCGATTGGCGTATCCTCTCCACGGCAGTGACAATTCGCGTTGACTGAATTCGAAATGCCCCTGTTCCTCTCCGCTACGGTTGTAGGCCGCTCCGAACAGCACGATCAAGTTGGTGGCGATGATCAGCGCCGCGGCGAGCCACCAGGCGTAGTTGCGCGTCTTGCCCGAGATCATTGACCGACCTCCTTCTCAGCACCGGCAAGCGATCGGCGCAGGCGCATGAACACTGCCAACAAGAGGATGGCGGCGAGCGCGAGAACCAGAAAGAACAGATATTTCGGCATCCAGTCCCACCACCAGTCGTAGAATTTCGTGTAGAGAAACAGCACGAAGAACACCACGCCGGTGTTGACCACTTCATTCCAAGCCTTGCGAATACCCAGCCAGATCGCACCGGCGCTGATGGCAAAGCCGGCGACCTGATACATCGCCTCGATGGTGTCAACGGGCCAGTGCAGGTAGCTGATTCTGCCCCAATTCGCCAGCACCAGAACAGGCATCAACAGGGCCAGCAAACCGAAAATCCGATACGTTTGAGCGAAGCCCGGGTAGCGACGCTGATCGATCCATGAAGGCAGCCAGAACGCCAGCAAGGCCACCGGCAGGAAGTTTTCCGGCCGCGCGCCGAAATGCAGCCAATACATGCCGCTGATGGTGCCGGCACGGGCAGCGACGAACGCTGCCAGACACAGCAGACCTGCAACCAGCAGCAACCGCAGATCACATCGGTAGGCCAGCAGCAGGGCGAGCGCCGCCCATGGCAGCAGCGCCTTGTCCGACGGCGTGATGTTGAAGATCTGCCCGAGCATGGCAATGTTCAACGCGAAGCAAGCAAACGTCACCAAGGCGGACAGCTTGGTGAAGTAGCCGGTGCGGTCTCGTCGATCGATCCACGCGGTCACCGCGAGACTGACAACGCAGGCAGCAATCAGTGTGAATACCTGCACGGCAGTCGAAAGCAGGCCCCAGAACCGATAGAACAGGAAATACGCGGACGCCGCCAGTGCCAGCGCACCAAGAAAGGACGCAATGCGCATACCGATCGACAACTGCTGCGAGCTCCGATCAAGATCGATATCGAAGTGCCTGGCCAACCCGTCGAGCACACCGGCATGATGGGCCTCGATGCGCGCGGACTGCTCTTCGCTGAATGCGAGCACGCCCTCCTGCTGCAGGCGCTGGCATTCCTCGCGGAACACGGCGATCGCATTGGCGCGTTGCTGCGCTTCGGACTTGTTGAGTATCGTCATCTCGAAATCGGTCAATGCAGCTGCGACGCCCGACAACCGCAGGCAAGTGCCATTATTACCTGGAACCGGCGCAAGAACATGGTCAGGTTCCCTTTCCGGAGATCGGGGACAAGGCCGTGTCGAGCGGCGATCCGGGTTGTCGCCCGGCACGCCGTCGACTTTGTAACGAAGCCCTACCGTAGTACGATTTCTTTCATGTTCTGCGCCCCATGGTGATGGGATGAGCGGCGTGCAGGGACCCTGAGCGCCCGGCAGCACGCGATCGCAGCGGCAACGGTCGCTGTGGCTGCATTCGCCTATGGCGAGGTGTCGGGACTGGCATCGGGCAATGGGCTGCACCTGCCGTTGTCAGCAGCGTGGGCGGGGCTGGTGGTCGGAGGGCTCGGGACATTGATCCGGCCACGGCGTCGGACTACGCACGCACACTTGCAAGTTTCGCGAGAGGGTTTTCCCATGCGCCTATTGTTCATATATGTTCTGACTGCCGCCGCATTCGCCCTGCCGGCAGCCGTGCCGACCCACGCCTCGGCCACCCTCATGGACACCACCCTGGTCACCGGTCTCGGCATCCCCGCCCGGACCACAGTCGCGGAGGGACGCGACAGGGTGATCGCTCTGATCACTGCACCGTTCCTGCAACCCGGCGCCTTCTACGTCGACGGCAGGGTCGCCACGCCTCACGCACAGGCCGCCGATGCTGAAGCGCGTACCCGCCTGGTTGCGCTCAGCGAAGAACTGACCGGGGTGCCGCTGGAGTAACGGTGCCGGTAGTTGCGGAGTTGCGTCGACTCAAAACGTTTCCGTAACCTCGGCACCGCGACTGGCCAGAAACTCTGCCGCTCGCGAGCGCTGGGCCGTGGACAGCGCATGTACCACGACTGTTGTGTGTCCGTCTGCCATCGCGTCTCGGGTGGCGTGAATGTAACGGTCGTGGTCGGGTCGCAATGACACCAGGCCACCCAATAGCAGACCGGCAATGGTGCCAAATCCGACCAGCGTCAGCGACGCCGCCCAAGGCGAACTCACGATGAAGGGCACACGCATCCACGTCAGAATACCGAACATGACCAATCCCGACAGGGCTCCAACGATGCCCAGCCATAGGTGGGCAACGATGATGGTGCGCCAAATTCCGCCGCCTTCCGGCTCCAGCTTGATGCCGACATCGACAGTCTCCGGTGTAACCAGCTTCACCTGCGCAGGCTGCAGGTCCAGCTCCGCGATCATCGCCGCGACAGCGCCTTCGGCAACAACGTGGCTGGCAAAGACCCCGGCCAGCTTGCTGTTCGATACCTCGCCAGTGATCGGAATGTCGGACATGGCTCAGTCTCCTGTGTGCACGCTTGCATCGCTACCAGATCGGACGTCGCCATCGCGTGAACCCAGGCCGGAATCGTCCGCGACGCGATGCGACTTGCATGCGCCCTGGAAGTCAGTACCTGCACTTCGACCTGGCTTTTCAAGGTGCCTGCATTGCCCAGACTGCCAGCGCACCGACGCAGAGGATCAGCCGCCGGGTATCGCTCCGGTAATCCCCGGCCACCAGTAGTAGCGCGTAAAAAAGTACGTCCCGACGCCGATCAATGCGCTGCGGCTCTTGCGCTCCGTACATGCCCGGCAGCACGTTATTCCAGCGTTCCGGTTCGCCAACGAATACGGCTCGCCCGTAAAACGCGACGATGTACAGCCCGAACAACGCCGAACTTGCCCACACCACGGCCATCAGCGCGCCGGCGGCAAAAAACGCAGCGTGGACGCGCCCGACAGATGCGCTGGCTCCGCCATCGGGGACAGAATCGAAGACATCAAACGGGTCTCTTGCGGTTGCACCATCCATGCGCCGTCCACGTCAACTCTACCGGAGTCCGCAGTCGGCGCAAGCGCCGGCTGGTGCTCAATAGCCCGGCAAGATAGCGCGCACGCGTGAGAGAGCGCGCGGAATACCGCCGATGTGGTGCTGCGGATTTTGCGGTCGCTGGTAGCGGATGATCGACATCTGCCCTGTGCCCGGCCCTGTCCCGGATAGCGGCGTCGGGCCATGACCCGACGCCGCCGCTGACACCAGACTACGGATTCGGAATCTCAGGCATCGGCGGTTCGAACCTGACCCGACGCTTGACGAAGTTGATGCGCCTTGCGTGGGTAGTGCCGCCCACGGTCATGTTGATGTGGAACCAGGCGTTCTGGTTGAACGGTAGATGCAGCCTCGGTGGCGACCAGAATGGACATGGCTGCGTCGATTGCCGTCCGTACAGGTCAGTGTTCAGCGTAACCCACGTGCCGCTATTTAGAATGTTCTTATGAGTATTCGTGCAATCGACCCAGGCGCTGTCCCAGGACGCGCGGAAGTTGCACCAGGTGACCGGTTGTCCGGGCTGCAGACGCGCGCGGATCTTCAGGTAGGTAGGATTTTCCTGCCCGAATTGACACGCGCCGCCGGGCCGCTGCTCGAAATGGCCCAGCCATTCGTCGTAGTAGAAGTCGAACGGCGGCGGATTGCCGCTGGACGAGAATACGCTGGTACGCGGACTGCCGTTTTTCGGCACATAGCTGGCTTCGATCTGGGGTCCGGCGAGTGAAAGACTATAGGCATTGCGGATCGGCAACCAGGGCTGGATGTAGGTGTCCGGGTTGCTCAGATGACAGTTGCTGCCCCCTTGCAGGAGCCCGCCCGACGTCACGCCCTGGGCATGACCGATGGGCGTGATCACCGCGCCGCCGGAGTCGCCCCCGGTCACGCAAGCGCTGATCCGCCACAGGCCATGGACGGCACCCTGTGGATAGTGGACCGTGACGTTCTTGGCGACAATCGCCCCACAGCGATATCCAGAGCTGGTTCCGGACCGGCAGATGGCCGCCCCAACCGGTGCTTCGGTTTCCCCGATCACCTGCAGGTTGCCTCCGCTGTAGTTGTTGACCCACGGACGCAGGACCCACGCCGGGTTGGTGATTCGCACCCAGCCATGGTCGACACCGGGGAACGACGATCCCTGGAACACGCCCTGGGCGACGCCGTTGAAGCCGGTCGTGCTCGTGCCTGTGGTGGCGCAGTGGCCGGCGGTCGCGTAGCCCTGCAGCGAACCCTGGGTGACCGAAAAGCCGATCGAACAATGACCTCCCGGCACGTTGTATCGATCTCCGCCGCGAATGTCGTACGCTGTTCGCGGCAGGCCGACGACTTCTTCGACACGAATGGCATCCAGGTCGAGGCTGCTGCGAGCCAGAAGATCGGCGACGCTGTCGAGGAAAGGCGTTGTCACCTGCACGACGACCTGGTTGGTCTTGACATCGATATAGTGAGCCGCAATGGCATCGGCAGGAGCCCGTCCTGCCACACCCTGAAGATACTGCTGCACGAACTCAAGCTCGCCGATCGACCGGTCGAGCCGATGCACATGGGCGCCTGAGGCACGAACCATCGCTTCGGCTTGATCGTCGGTGACCGCTACCGTCAGTTCGACCGCACCTTCAGCGCCCATGCTCAGCCAGGAGCCGGCGTAGCTGTTGCCGAGTGCTTCCCGCAGGGCACTGCTCTGATCTGAGGCGACCCGCTCAGCCTCCAGTCGCACGCCGAGCTGTTCGGCGCTCAGGCCCAGGTCGCGCTCAATGGCCGTGAGCAGCGCTGGGTCGAATACGTGGTCGGCCGCCATGCCATCGTCCTCTGCGGGCAATCCAGCGGAGCGATCCGCGACGGATTGCTCTGGACGAGCAAGTTCATCGCTGCTGTTCAACGTGACAAGGTGGTGGTCGGGCACCGGATCGCGACCCACGGGCGAGTGAACGCCCTGGGCGGATGCCGAACCGAAATGGATCAGCAGCGCGAACGCTGCGAGTAGTCGAGTCGGTTTCATTTCAAGTACTCCGGTTCTGAAATGGCTACTGCGGCCCGCCCGGCGAGTCGAACCTTCCGGAACGGGCGGACGAGGGCCAGCACCGTCGTGCTTCGGCCCCGATCGAGTACGCGACGTCGCCCGGAAAACATGGTCACCGCCATCCGGACTTCGAAGTCACGTCCACAGCTGAGACAAGTCACGCCTGCGGGACTCCTGAAACGTGCAAGTGGAGTCGCCATATCCAGCCACCGAACAGAGGACGAACTCATGTCGCTGCCTAATCGCAACCTCGTCACCACACTACTTCCGATCATGCTGATGCTCGGCGCCTGTACGTTGAGCCACACGCGCCCTCCTGTCCCAGAGGGGGCTGGCAGCGACTGGGACCATCCGTACAGGACGATACTGACGATTTGCGACAAGCTCTGGAGCGAAGCCGAGTCGTTGACCATCGACCAAGCCCGCAGTTGCGCCAGCGCGCTCAGGCGCGCCTACATGCTCCACGATTACGAACTGTCGAAGGGACGGAGCCGGCTTGACCATACCATTCTGGCAATCGCTACCGCGGGTGTAGCGACCGCCACCTTTGGCGCCCACATGGACACTACCGCCGCGCTGGGCCTAGCCGGCGGCGCAGTCGGTGGATTCCGCAGCTACTACAACGTGAACGGCCGCCTCCAGGCCATGACAATCGGACGGACGGGAATGAACTGCATCCTGGAAAGCAGTGGTAGCGCGCAGGTACAGCTGCGGCGCTTCGCCTCGCTGCTGCAGCCACTTGCCGAGGTAGAACGAAAGAAACTATTCGGAGTGATCGCTCTGTCCGATTTTGGTCCCGTCTCCGACCAGGATCAGCGTGAACCGAAGGTCATGGCCATGGGCCAGGGCGCTTCGATATCGTCCAGCAACGACCGGCTCGCCGACTTCATCCGACAGGCGATCCATCGGGTCAGTGAACAGGTAATCGCCGCCTACACGTTCGGCTCGGTCGATTTCACCAGCGCCGGTACCGAGATCCGCAAAGCGGTCGACGCGGCGGTGGCAATGGAGCGGATGTCAGCTGTCGAACCCCAGGAATGCGTTGATACCGATGAAGCCACCGGTCAGGATTGCGCCACCAAACGCGCTGGTGCACGGTCCGACCTGGACTCGGCGAAGCAGGTACTCCGGGACGCTACTGTTGACTTGGCTAAGCTCAACAGTTGCGGGCGCAATGCGGGCTGACATCGGCGCCCCCGACTTCAGGGTCTAGGCCCTATTGGACGAACTGAGGGGATTCAAGAGCGAGATTTCCGATCGTAGCTCGGTTCCAGGGCGAGAACAGAGCTGAATCATCCTGGGCGCATGCCATGGCACAAACGTGGCGGCAAGCTTTTCTTGCCGCCATCGCCCGCGGTGCGAGCCGGCGTTCAGTCACAGGGGATACGGAAGGCCAGAAGCGACTTCCCACCGTGGACTCCCGATCCGCATACTTCGAAGGACAATAGCGGTCCGGTTCGACCCCGTCGAAACGATCCCAGACGACCATGAGCCCTCCCAAACGCAGTGCGCCGTTGCGCTCATGGCTCGACGTAGCGGTAGTGGCGATGGCTCTTGAACGAGGTGCCATCC
>CAZFUH010000087.1:0-12820 GCA_964522235.1 uncultured Rhodanobacteraceae bacterium | reverse complement strand
CAGGAGATCCAGCTGCAGATCAAGCCGGAGGCCCAGGCCCTGGGTCTGACCCAGACCGATCTCGGCCGGCAGGTGCGTCAGGCGTTCTACGGCGAGGAAGCGCAGCGCATTCAGCGCGGCAAGGACGAGATCCGGGTCATGGTCCGCTATCCGCCGAACGAGCGGCAGTCGCTGGCAAACCTGGAGCAGATGCGCATCAGCACGCCGGACGGCGGCCGGGTGCCGTTCGCGACCGTTGCCGAGGCCGAGATCAGCTCGTCGTACTCGCGTATCCAGCGCATCGACCGGCAGCGCTCGGTACGGATCCTGGCCGATATCGACACCGAGATCACCAGCGCCGAGCGGGTACTGCCGGATATCGACGGCAACTTTCTGCCCGAACTGCTGCGCAAGTATCCGGGCGTGCGTCGGGTCGAGGGCGGTTCCGCAGCCGAGCAGCAACGCGCGCAGTCGCAGATGATGGCGGCGCTGATCATGTCGCTGTTCCTGATCTACGCCCTGCTCGCGATTCCGCTGAAGTCCTATGTCCAGCCGTTGATCATCATGTCGGTGATTCCGTTCGGCATCATCGGCGCGGTGTTCGGGCACTGGATCACCGGGGTGAACTTCTCGATGATGAGCGCGTTCGGCGTCATCGCCCTGGCCGGCGTCGTGGTCAATGATTCGCTGGTGCTGACCGACTTCATCAACCGTGCCCGACGCGAGGATGGCATGTCTGTGATCGATGCCGTCGTACAGTCCGGCGTGCAACGATTCCGGCCGGTGCTGCTGACCTCGCTGACCACGTTCTTCGGCCTGGTGCCGATCCTGACCGAACGCAGCCTGCAGGCGCAGTTCATCATCCCGATGGCGACCTCACTGGCGTTCGGCATCCTGTTCGCGACCGTAATCACCCTGTTCCTGATCCCGACCCTGTACCTGATGGCCTTCAACCTGCGTCAGCGCTTTCGCGATCGCCGCTCGGCCGGCACCGAACTGGCCGCCACCGGTACCCAGGAAGCCGTGGTCAAGACCGGCATCGGCTACTGAACGGCGCCAAAGACGACTGCACACGGGCCGGCGTTCTCACGTCTCAAGTCCGTCGACGATCAATCGATCGTCGGCGGACGCATCCAGAGCGCGCCGTGCGTGTGCGAGCCGCGGTTATTCGAACCCGTCGGCGAACAGCAAGTCGGCCGCGCAGCGCCAAGCCATCGGTCCGATGCATGGATCGCTGAACGATACCGAGGCAAGCGGAAATTCAACCCCGTCCGGAACACCGTCGCCATCGGTATCGGTCAGCAGCGGATCGGTACCGATCAGGTACTCAAATCCGTCGATCAGACCGTCACCATCCGTGTCGATTGCCGGATAGGCATAGCCGAGCAGCGGGTCGCCACCCGCCGGGACCAGGGCGACATAGCCGTTGTTCTCGAACTGCGCCCGGTCGCGCTCCAGGAACACAGCGCAATCGTCGTCAGTCGACTTGCACTTGCGCCAAAGACGCTCGGCTCCGACTGGAATGCATTGAGGCTCCGGAGTGCAACGCTCGTAGACATAGCCTTCGCGACCGTAGTACTGATAGCCACTCAGCTTCAGAACCTGAACGTCGGCAATGGTGCTGACGAGCAGAAAGTTTCGGTTGTTGGTGTTGCAGCTCGGCCCCGAGGTGCAGCCGGCGGGCCAGTTTCGGGTAATCGCCATCTGGTAGAGAGGCACCAGATTCGGCGTCGTCGCAGCTGGCTTGTTCGGTGTCGTCATCACATACGCGATCGCGCGAGGCGTCGGTGGTAGTGGCGCTTCCGGATCAGGGGGAAACGCCGGATAGCCGGGAATCTGCGCTCCGATCGACTGGCTGTAGTTCGCGGTTTGATTGATAGCGAATGCAACAGCCTTTTGCGGTGAGGTAGTCTGAACGTGATCCTTGGCACCGCTGCCATACAGGCCGAACAGCGGTGTCGCGCGGTTTTTCACCGGAACACCGGCGACCTTCCCGAGCACCTGCTTGACCGCAGCCTCGGCATCCGGCGTTCCGTGGCCGAACTTGTGGTGCCAGGGCAGGTTCTGCTGCGCCCGGTCGGTCGTAGCTGCCAATACGTTGCGCAAACCGTAGACGACCGATTGTCCCGGATCTCCGGCACGCAGCAAGGGGTTGGTCGAACGCAGCAGCCCGAAGATCCCGGCGACGATCGGCGACGACATCGACGTGCCGGTACATGGGCTGATTCCGTCTCCGGCCGTACCAATATCGTCGGCGTCGTCGGTGCAGCGAATCGCCGTATTCCAGCTCGCCCCGGTATAGAACGTCGAGATCACGTCCCTGGCGCCTGCCACCAACTCCTGTTCCGGCGAGCCCGGTCCGGGGGAATAGTTCGAACCGCACTCATCGCCGAGCCAGAGGCCCGGGATGACTGGGCAGTTGGTAACGCTGCCTGGCGATTCGTCCCAGAAATCGCTGCTTTCATACAGCCCACCCACGGCGACCACGCGGGAATCCTCCGCCGGAAATTGCAAACGCTGGCGATTGTTTCCCGATGCCGCGACTACGATCGCATCGCGCGACTCCGCGATTTCCAGTACCAGGCAGGATGAACGCAAGGATCGCGTCGCCGGCGGCGTCGGCTGACAAAGGTCGAAGTACGATGCGCCGAAGCTTGCGTTGAGCACCTGGGCGCCTATCCGGATCGGGATCTGCAGCGCTGCGAAGACGCGCGGCCAGTAAGGCTGTGAGGTTACCCACGGAGGCTGAGAGATGTCGTCGCAATCATGAACCGTCATCTTCATCATATAGAGTCCGCAGTGCCGGCAGGCACCGCTAGCCAGACTATTGGCCGTGGTTCGCGCACCGACCAGTCCGCCCACGTGCGTACCATGGCCGGCGCCGCTCGGCACCATCAGTCCGTTGCCGTTGTCGCAGGCTGTGTGGGTTGCTGGCACCGGCCGGCGTTCATCCACGGTATTGTCGCCGGAGCCCGGATAGACCACGTCGTACGACCCGGCGGTCAAGAAATTGCCGCCGACGAACGCGGTGCCGCTGAATGCACGCAGATTCGGATGATTCCATTGCAGCCCCGTGTCGACCACCGCGACCAACCCATGCCCCGGATTGTAGTTCCAGGCCTGCGGCAGCCGAACCTGGTCCAAGTGCTATTGTTCCGCCTGCGTCGATTCTTCGATACCGAACGATTGCAGGGTCACGCCGCTGAACCGGTACTCCTCCATCACCGCATAGGCCAGCACATGCGGATCCTCGGCGAAGGCGTCCAGGGCCTTCTCCAAATTCGAACCATCCGGATACTCGACGATCACGAAGCGCTCCAGCAGCGCCTGCGGCGAGTTGGGATAGGCGTCGAGCGTTGCCTTGAAGTCGCCCCCGGCGCGCAGCCACTCGGGTATGAAGTAGTCGACCGATGAGAATGGCGCTGCATTCAGAGCTTGTAGCGGCCCGGGTGCACCCGCAGGATCACCGCGTCCCCACGCGACAACGGCTTCCGGCGTGGGTGCGGACCCGCCGGCTGCCAAAAGTACCTCAACATACGTTCGCGCCTCGCCCTGCGGGGTCAAGGCCAGGGCAAGCGCAAACACAAGAAGCGAGTTCATCCGACCGTCCCAGACATGGCGCCTCGCCACGACCAGGAAAATCAGCACCCCCAGAACCAGTAACGGCCAAACGTCCTGGAGAATGGAGACAGGAACGACCTCGGCCGGCGGGCCGGAAGGGCTCACTTTCAAAGCTAGTTCGCGCCATAGATACGGCGTAGTGTTCGGAGGAACGTTGTCGACGAACATCAGCCGGATCAGATGAGGGCCAACCGGAAGCACACCGATTGGAATTTCGACGGTGCGAATAGGATGGTTGCAGAATGGATCCAACTGGGTTGGAATCCTGCGAATCAGGATTTCGACGGGATCCAGATCTCTGATAATTTCATAAGATAGAAATCTATCACAAATCCCCGTCCGAATCGAAATGGTGATCGGTGTCGTGTCGGTGGGGCTATCTGGCGAGATCACCGGCGGATCAATGAACGCCTGCGCCTGCGTTGCAGCGAGCGAACTGACCAGCCAAACAGCTACTCGGTACCAACTCATTGCAATTCCTCTCTCGTGACCAGATCACCGAGTATACCTCTGCAGCACGGACTGTCTCATCGTCACTGCGAAGATCATCCGTCGCTTCGAGTGTTCAATTTGCTCCAGCCGGAAACAACCAGCTGTACGTTCACGCAAGCGCATTCCAGACACTTCGCCGCGACGCGCTCAGCACGATCAGCGCCACCAGAATCAGAAGCAACCAGACGTTTTGGATAAATGGAACGGGAACAGCCGCTCCGGGCGGGCCAGTCGGACTCACATCAAGGATTAGTTCCTGCCAAAAAAACGGCACTGCATCTGGGGGATAATTGTAGACAAACATCAACCGAACCTCATGAGTGCCAACCGGCAGTGTTTCGATCGGAATCTCAGCGACAACGACAGGTTGATTGCAGAATGGATCTGATTGCGTGCGGATTCGGCGAATTACTATCTCAACCGGATCTAAGTCGTTGACGATCTCGTATGAAAGAAGTGCGTCACAAACCCCTGACCTAATCGAAATCGTGATCGGCGTCGTGTCAGTGGGGTTTTCTGGCGAGATCGCTGGCGGATCGATGAACGCGTGCGCCTGCGTTGTCGCGAGCGAACTGACCAGCCAGACGGCCACACGGAACCAACTCATGACAATTTCTCCTCTCATACCCTGATCGCCGAGTATACCTCTGCCGCTCGGGCTGTCTCGTCGTCACCGCAACGCTCGTCCCTCGCTTCGGGTGTTCAATATGCACCGGTCGGAAACGACCGGTTATGAGTTCACGCAGGCAGAACCAGACATGGCGCTATGCCGTACTAAGCACGATAAACGCCACCGCATCGGACTTGGGCGGTCGTGGCGAGGGAGAGAAGGATCGAGGACAGAGGATCATCGTTTGAGGAAGATTGCGCCGCTTTCAGACGGCACGGATGACAGATATGGACCGATCCGCGCTATTCCCCAGCAGATCAGTACCAGATCCGACAGACTGCTTGCCATACCTGCGCCGAAAAAAGTTCTTCCGCTACAGCGTCAGCAGGTTCTGAATCCTCAGTCCGGGGTAGGCCGAGAAGCCGCGATCCAGGGTGATCCACTCACAACCGTGCTCGATCGCCAAGGCGGCGTGGAATGCGTCGGGGATTCGGTTGCCAGTGGCGTACGAGACTTCGCATAGCTGCGCTAATATCCGCCAATGCCCGGAGCCCGGACGCAGGGCGGCGACACGAGGGTGGGTCAGCAACGAACGGGCGAACGACACCGCTTTGTTCAACGGCGTCGGCGGATTGAATACCTTCGGATGGGTAAGTACCCGCAGAACGCCACTGAGAACCAGTTCCGAGATGGCCAACAGCTCGTCCGATGACAGAGCCTGCTCCAGCCAATCGCGACAAAGATCGTGCTGTGGCGCATCCGTGCGAAACGCACTTACCAGAACGTTAACGTCCGGGCTCTGCATCCATGACCTCGAGCAGCGCGCTGCTGTCCGTCAGATCGACACCGGGTTGCAGTCCGCGGCCGGAAAACGTCGGCAAGCGCACCTTCGCCGAAGAACGGACCCCGCGCGAATGCAGCCGTTCCCGAAGCGCCTCCTCCACTAGGGCTTTCAGACTGACCCCGCGACTGGCGGCGAGACGCTTGGCCTCGACCAGCAACTGATCGTTGATGTCGAGTGTCGTACGCATGCATGAAAGCGTACTTCCGTAGGCATAGATATGCAACGCAAGACTCCGATGCGGGCAAGTGCTCATCAAGTTGCTGCCCAGGCAGATGACGCCGATGGCGCACAGGCGCCGTCTCTGCGGCCATTGAGTTTGCCTGGGGCCGCCCCTACTGTTCTGGTTTGCCCAGGAGCTGTCGCGTGGCCGAGCCCTCCCCGATCATCACCGACCACGGCCAGCTTGCCGAATGGCTGGGCGGCGGCGAGCGCGTCGCGGCCGACTGGCGCATCGGCACCGAACACGAGAAGTTCGGGTTCTTTCTCGACGACCTGCGCCCGGTGCCGTACGACGGCGAGCGTTCGATCCGCGCCCTGCTCGAGGGGCTGCGCGATCGGTATGCTTGGCGCGGCGTCTATGAAGGCGAGACCCTGATCGCGCTCGACCACCCCGACGGCGCCAACATCACCCTGGAACCGGCCGGCCAGCTGGAGCTGTCCGGTGCCCAGGTCGAGCATCTGCATGAAACCTGTGCCGAGGTGAACACGCATCTGGCCCAGGTCAAGAGCGTCGCCGATCCGCTCGGCATCGGCTTTCTCGGCATGGGCTTCAACCCGAAATGGCGGCGCGACGACATGCCGTGGATGCCCAAGGGCCGCTACGCGATCATGCGTGAATACATGCCCAAGCGCGGCACGCTCGGCCTGGACATGATGACCCGCACCTGCACGGTGCAGGTCAACCTGGATTTTTCCAGTGAGGCCGACATGGTGCGCAAGTTCCGTGTTGCCCTGGCCCTGCAACCGGTAGCAACCGCGCTGTTCGCGAACTCGCCGTTCACCGAAGGCAAGCCGAACGGCTACCTGAGCTATCGCTCGCAGATCTGGACCGATACCGATCCGGACCGCACCGGCATGCTCGACTTCGTGTTCGAAGACGGCTTCGGCTACCAGCGCTATGCCGACTACCTGCTCGACGTACCGATGTACTTCGTCTACCGCGACGGCCGTTATCTGGACGCCAGCGGGCAGAGCTTTCGCGACTTTCTCAACGGCCGTCTGCCCGCCCTGCCCGGC
Organism: uncultured Rhodanobacteraceae bacterium; assembly: GCA_964522235.1. GTDB lineage: Bacteria > Pseudomonadota > Gammaproteobacteria > Xanthomonadales > UBA2363 > Pseudofulvimonas. The sequence goes on along the minus strand of CAZFUH010000087.1, from coordinate 6,038 downwards.
GAACGGCCGACGCTCAAGGACTGGGCCGACCATGCGACGACCGCGTTTCCCGAGGTGCGCCTGAAACGCTATCTGGAGATGCGCGGCGCAGATGCCGGCCCGTGGGGCCAGCTCTGTGCCTTGCCGGCGTTCTGGGTCGGCCTGCTCTACGACGATGTCGCGCTCGATGCGGCCTGGGATCTGGTGCGCGACTTCAGTCGGACCGAGCGCCATCATCTGCGCGACACCGTGCCCAAGCTCGGCCTGCGGACACCGTTTCGCAACGGCAGCATCAACGACCTGGCGCGACGGGCGCTGGAGATCTGCGCGGCCGGCCTGGCTCGACGCGCGCGCCTGAACCGGCATGGTGCCGACGAGCGCGTGTTCCTGGAGCCGCTGATCGAGTTCGTTACCGCCGGCAGCTGCCAGGCACAACGCAAGCTCGACCTGTACCACGGCGAGTGGCAGCAATCGGTCGACCCGATCTTCCGCGACTGCGCCTATTGATCGACCTGCGATGCCGGTCGGCATCGCCTGCGTGTACCTTGGTGTAGTGCCTTGCACTTGGCGGCTCTTTCAGCGGGCCAGCAAAGGGCCGCCAAGAGCGACGCACTACACTAGCGGGCTATGGAACAGCAGACCGACCCCAGCTACGAGTCCGCCCGCGCCGACGACTTCGTCGCCGCCGACGATCCTCTACGCGAAGATGTACGCCGACTCGGCGCCCTGGTTGGCCAGGTTCTGGCCGACCAGGTGTCAGCGGACTTTCTCGATCAGATCGAGGTGATCCGGCGCAGCGCGATCGAACGCCGGGAAACCGATGCCCCGGTCGCCGCCCTGAGCGAGCGCCTGCAACAGGTGCCGCTGAACCAGATCGAGGCAACAGTGCGGGCCTTCGGCACCTATTTCCAGGCGGTCAATCTCGCCGAGCGGGTGCATCGCATCCGCCGTCGGCGCGACTACCAGCGTGCCGGATCGACACCCCAGCCAGGCGGCCTGCACGCCGTGCTCGCCGAGCTGCGCGAGGCCGGTGTCGGCCTCGACGAGATCGCGGCGCTGCTGCCGCGGCTGCGCATCGAGCCGGTGTTCACCGCACATCCGACCGAAGCCGTGCGCCGTGCCCTGCTGGAGAAGGAGCAGACCATCGTCCGCTGCCTGATCGACGACATCGATGGTCACTGCACGCCGCAGGAACGTGCGGTCGATCTGGCCCGGATCCGCATGGCCCTGACCAGCGCCTGGCAGACCGCCGAGATCGCTGCCGAAAAGCCGCAGGTCAGCGACGAGTTCGAGCACGTCAGCTTCTACCTCAGCGATGTGCTGTATCGGATCACGCCGGTGTTCTTCGAGATACTCGACGAGGCTCTGCGTGAGACCTATGGCGCCGCCCCGGCCCTGCCGCCGCTGCTGCGCTTCGCGTCCTGGGTCGGTGGTGACATGGACGGCAACCCAAACGTCGATGCCGACACCATTGCCGCCGCACTGGCCGGCCAGCGCAGCCTGGTACTCGATGCCTACGCCTCCGATCTCGCCCACCTTGCCGGCCTGCTCAGCCAGACCGTGCCGCGCATCGACGTCGATGCTGCCATGCTGGCGCGTATCGACGACTATCGGCAACAACTGCCGGACGCTGCCGCCGAACTGCGGCCGCGTTACGCCGATATGCCATACCGGTTGCTGCTGAGTCTGATGAGCGCTCGCCTGACGGCGACCGGCCGCGGCGACCCGGCTGGCTACGCCGATGTCCGGGATCTGCACGCCGATCTCGGCCTGATCGCCGACAGCCTGCGCCATCACCGCGGCGAGCACGCCGGGCTGTTCGCTGTGCAGCGGGTGCTGCGCAAGATTGAAACGTTCGGCTTCCACCTGGCGACGCTGGACATCCGGCAGGACGCGGCGGTACATGACGCCGCGATCGCGGTCCTCCTCGATGATCCAGCCTGGCCGCAACGGCCGGTCCCGGAACGCATCGAGCGGTTGGCGCCTCTGCTCGACCGGCCGATCCTGGAAAGTCACCCGGATGCCGACACCGAGCGCAGTCTGGCCGTGTTCCGCACCCTGGCCGATGCCCGCCGCCGCTATGGCGAGCAGGCAATCGGCCCGTACATCATCAGCATGAGCCGCAGTGCCGCCGATGCGCTTGCCGTGCTGGCCCTGGCGCGCAGCGGCGGTTGCAGCGATGGCGACGGCCAGGTGACCCTGGACGTGGCGCCGCTGTTCGAGACCGTCGACGATCTGGTTCGGGCGCCGGCCGTGGTCGCCGACTTGCTCGGTGATCGCCGCTATCGCGAGCATCTGCGCTCGCGCGGTGACCGCCAGATCGTCATGCTCGGCTATTCCGACAGCGCCAAGGACGGCGGCCTGGTCGCCTCGCGCTGGAGCCTGCAACGGGCCCAGGTCGAGCTGACCGCGCTGGCGCACGAGCACGGCATCCACCTGGTGTTTTTCCACGGCCGCGGCGGCTCGGTCAGCCGCGGTGGCGGCAAGACCGAGCGCGCCGTGATCGCCGCGCCGCGCGGCTCGGTCGATGGCGTGCTGAGAGTCACCGAGCAGGGCGAGGTCATCCATCGCAAGTACGGCATCCGTGCCCTGGCCTTGCGCAACCTGGAGCAGGCCACCGGTGCCGTCTTGCGCGCTACCCTGCGACCGCGGCCACCGGAGCCGCGCGAGCCGCAATGGCGCCGGCATATGGATGCGATCGCAACCGCCGCACGATCTCACTATCGTGCCCTGGTGCACGAGCATCCGGATTTCGCCGACTACTTCCGCAACGCGACGCCGATCGACGTCATCGAACGTCTGCGCATCGGCTCGCGGCCATCCAAGCGTGCCGGCAGCGGCGGCGTCGACAAGCTGCGGGCGATTCCCTGGGTGTTCGCGTGGTCGCAGAACCGCGCCGGCCTGACCGCCTGGTACGGCGTCGGCACCGGCCTTGCGCATGGTGTGCGCGAATTCGGGCTTGACACCTTGCGCGAGATGGCACGCGACTGGCCATTCTTCGGCACCTTGATCGACGATGTCGAAATGGTGCTGGCGAAATCTGACCTGGCGATCTTCGAACGCTATTCGCGCCTGGCCGGAACGCTGCACCAGGTGTTGTATCCGGGCATCGCCGACGAGTTCGAGCGCTGCCGCGAGCAGGTTCTCGCGATCAAGGGCAGCGAGCAGCTGCTCGCCGGCGATCGCCGACTGCGCCTGTCGATCCGGCTGCGCAACCCCTATGTCGATCCGATCAGCCTGCTGCAGGTCGATCTGCTGAAACGCTGGCGCGATGGTGGCCAGCGCGACGAAGCCTTGTTGCGAGCCCTGGTTACCACCGTCAACGGTATCGCCGCCGGGATCCAGAACACCGGTTGAGGTCAGCGTACGTCGTTCAGCGTCCAGTTGTTGCCGGCCAATAGGCGCAGGCGATGCTTCAGGACCGTGCCGGGCAGACTGGTGCGCACGTCGAGGCGGATCTGCAGATGCTGCTGGCTGCCATGCACTCGGGCATCGGGATCCGTCTGCGCCAACGACTCGGGTACCGCCTCGGGATCGTCCTGGACCGCCTTCCAGCGTTCGAACAAACCATCGCCACGCAGCGCTTCCTGAAGCTCGGCGGCGAAACCGCCGGCGGAATCGGCGCGAAACGAGAATGCCGGATCGCTGCCACGCGCGCGCTCAGGTTCAGGCAAGGTCAACAGATATAGCGGCACGATCACTCCGAATCGATGGAATCGAAGTTCATCATACGACAGCGTGCCGTCGGTCCGCCGGGCGTCGCTTACGATCCGACCTCAAATCCATTCGCGAACAGGATGTCGCTGCATTCGAATACCTGCTCGGTGCTGAACACGACGTTGAATGCGGCGCCGTCCAGGGAACCGAACGGGGTGAAGATCTGCCAATGATCGCCGCCGTAGAAAACGTCGAACTCGAGATCGTCGACATTGCCACGCAGGGTCACCTGGAGTCGGGCGCAGGACACACCGTCCAGCAGCGGGTGATCGATCCGGGTCGAACCGCCGCCGCGATTGAATTCATTGACGTAATGAACGAAGGCGCTGGGACTTTGGTCCTGGGCGTAGACGTTGAATGCCGCCGAGCCCGGAATCGACAATTCACTGCTGCGGATTCGCCAGTTGTCGTCGGCATAGGTTCGCGCCGAGATTCGGGCGTCGTTGTAGACGCCGGATGAACCCGTCGGATTCCAGTTCTGGGTCACGATCACGATCGCGTCGGGATTGCCGTTGACACTGGGATCGTCGAGCAGGGTCTCGCTGCCCAAGGTACCGGACGGCGGTACCTGGTGCAGAAAATTGCCTGGACCGGCCGCGGGCACAAAGGCCTGGTATGCGGCGCCCAACGGCATCGAACTCAGATCCTGGTTGAATACCGACCATTGGGCCAACCCGGTGTCGAACCAGACGCCGAACGGCCGGGTATTGGTGACTGCCCCAGCGAAGAACGGCGTCACCAGCAGCCGCGCGCCATGCAAGGTGTCGAGGCTCGGGTGCGAGACATAGAACCAGTTGCCGGAGGTATTGCCGGCCTCGGCGCGTGCCGGCGGCAGCCAGTGATCGCCATATTCATACGCGCCGATGTCGCGGGCTGTGCCCTTGTGCCGGCGCGAACCGGCGCCATCGACTGCCGGCAGCTCGGCGACCAGTGCCGGCAGCGCTGCCGCAGCAGCGCCGATCGCCGGCGAATCGCCGCGCAGATACGGATGCTCCCGCCAGCGCAGGCGCGGATCGGAAAACACCGTGTCCGCCGCCAACACGGGCGGCGCGCTGCCTGCGACCGCACCGGCATGTCCGAAGAACAGGTTCGCTGCGTTGCTGACCGATGACGCAATCGTATCCCGACGCCAGCCGGTCTGGTTGTGCGCGAACAGGTTGCTGCTGACGACACCGGTAATGACGCCGGTGCTCGCCGGTGCCGAGAACGGCCGGACGATATGACGCAACGCGGTGTCGTAGCCGATCACGGTGTTGTGATCGACGTCGACGTGGAGGTCATTCTCGCCGCCGAACACGCAGATGCCGGTGCCGGTGCCGCTCGGTCCGCCGACCAGGACATTGCTATGCAGCACGGCCTGTGCGGCCAGAATGCCGCCGGTGCCGGGTGCCGCCACCACACAGATGCCGCCATATACGAATCCGCCGTGCACCCGATTGCCGTGGAAACGAACCGTCTGCGTGCCGCTGCCCGCGCTGTACGCGAGCATGCCGTAGGCGCTGGCGCCAGTACTGATCTCAACCTGGTTGAATGCCACCGTAGCATCGAGCACGCCCGCCGTGGCCTGAAGCTGCAGGGCATTGCCGGACCCACTATCGCAGAGATAGCGGTTTTCGCTGACAGTGGCTTCCGTGCTGCCGGCGCCGGCCTGCTCGATCACAATGCCGTTGTCACCGATCTGATCGACCAGGTCCATGAGCTCGACGTGGAAACGCGAGCTGCCGCTGGCGTGATTGGCGCTGAGCTGAACACCACCATCGCGCAGCCGGATACCGGCCAGCGTGATGTTGACTGGATCGGTGAAGTCGCCGCGAATGCCCAGGCCGTCCGGAAACACCGGCGCATAACCCGATGCCGCCACCAGCGAAACGGTCTTGCTCAGGACCAGCTCGCTGCTGCCGCCGGCGACCAGGGCGCCCGGCTCGTCGATGACGATCTGCACGTACATGCCCGGCGGCAGTCCGTCCAGACATTCCTGCAGGGTGCCATCGCACGGCGAACTGGTGTCCGGCCAGATCGCACCCTGGCCGTAGGCGGACGTGGTTGCCGACATGACGATGGCGGCGCCGGACAGCACGGCCACGATCAGGCGCAGGATGGTGCTCATGTTTTCGCTCCCGGAGTCGACCGCCACGGCCGCCTACCCAAACAGTAGCGGAAATCGCGCCGAACTCACGTCAGAGCCAGACGCGGAACTTGCCTCCAATGCCACTCAATCCCCCCGGATGCGGCTGGGCCACCGCCGGCGGCGGGCCGTTTCCGGCCTTCACCGGCGCCCGCAGGCAGGCATGGATGCGTTCGACCAAGGGTGCCGGTGCCATGTCGCCATGGCCGATCCGGCC
>CAZFUH010000086.1:0-13017 GCA_964522235.1 uncultured Rhodanobacteraceae bacterium | reverse complement strand
AGCGGCTGGGCCAGGCTGACGGCCACGAAACACGACAAGCTCTTCTCTCTCTTCTCACTCCTCTTCACTCACTTCTAGATTGTCGGTCGACGACGCATGCGCCGATAGACTGCCGGCCGGCAGGCCATTGCGAACAGCACGCCGACGATGAAGCCGGCGGCATGCGCGATCCAGGCGACGGCGCCGAAGGTCGGGGTGATGTAGGCCAGCAGCACCTGCAGCAGGATCCAGAAGCCGATCAGCCACAGCGCCGGGATGCGCACGAACTCCAGATAGGCGCCGAGCGGAATCACCAGGCCCAGGTGGGATCGTGGGAACAGGGTCAGGTAGGCGCCAACGATGGCCGAGACCGCGCCGCTGGCGCCGACGATTGCGCCGACCCGCTCGGGCATCGACACGGCTGCGGCAAGATTGGCCAGCGCGCCGCCGACCACGAACAGAGTCAGGAACAGGATGCTGCCGAGCCGGCGCTCGGCGGCCAGGCCAAAGATCAGCAGGAACAGCAGGTTGCCGACCAGATGCAGGAGGTCGGCGTGGATCAGCAGGGCGCTGAGCAGGGCCAGCGGCCGCAGCTGCTGCAGGTAGTCGAGCCAGTCGCCGGCAAGATCGAACAGGCGCGCCGGCACCAGCCCCCAGCGGCCGACGATCCGCTGGATGCGATCGGGTTCTTGTTGCAGCAGCCAAAGATAGGCGAACACGATCAGGGCCAGCAGCACCGGCGTGGCCCAGCGGAGTTCCGCGCGCTGGCGTTCGTCGACCCGGACAAACATGCGCAGACGTCTCCTGTCCTAGCCTGACCTAGCGGATCGGGTGCAGGAACTCGGTGCCGTCGTAGCGCAGGACAATGCCATCGGCGCGGATTGCGATGACTTCCAGGCCGCCCTCAAGCGGCTGTCCGTCACGTGCCCGGGTACCGTTGATCAGTGCGAAACGTTGTTCCGGGTCAGGGTTGTAGACATGCATGGTGATTGCAATCTCCGGCAGATTGCGGCGCACCGAGAACGGTAGGGCATGCAGCGGGGTGACCGTTTCGTCACCGGCTCCCGCTCCGGGCCGGGCAGCAATTGGCGCTGGCTGAGGTGGCACCGGCGAGGCGCTCGTCGGCGACTGGACTGGCGCAGCGGCGGCGACCGCGGGTTCCGCTGCCGGCGCGACTGCTGGCGCGGCGGGCGACTGCTCGGGCTCAGCGCGTGCGGCGGTCTCCGGTATGGTTGGCTGTTCCGGGTTCCGTGCTGCTGCAGATTCGCTGGGCCGGTACGGACCGAAGGCCAGACCGCGCTCGCGGGTCGTCGGCGGCGCCGGTGGTTCGCTGCTGTCGGCACCGACGATGCTGCCATCGCCGGCGATGATGGTCGGTTCACCGCCGTCGATAGCGGCGGCAGTCGGTGCTCTCGGAGTTTCCGCCCGGTAGGGCTCCGGGGCCGGTTCCTGTGCGGCACGATCCCGTTGCTCGGGTTCCTGTGCGCTACCGGCCATTCGCTCCGGTTCCGGTTCGCCGCTCTCGAACAGACCACCGAACCAGGCCGCGGCGACGGCGACGACGGCGATGGCCGGCAGCAGCCAGCTCCGGCGTCGCTGCGGCGACGATTGCCGTCGGATCGGCAAATGGCTGCCGAGGGTCGGTGGCTGGCCGCGCTGGCGCTCGGCTTCGGACTTCTTCAAGGCATCGAGAATCGAGGACATGGCGGCATTCTATCGGGAGTCGGGTGTCGGCACGGTCGCGGTCAGGCGCGGGCCGTCGTCAAGCCAGGTCGACAGCGCCCACCAGGTCTCCGGACCGGTGATGCCGTCGGCGCGCAGTCCGTGACCTTCCTGCAGGCGCTGGATGCGGCGCTCTTGATCAGACAACGGCGGCAGCGATCGGTTCGCCTCGAAGCGATCCAGCGCCGCCCTGGCCCAGGCCGGCAGTGGGCCGCTGCGGATCGGTTCAACCGCTTGCGGCAGGCGCATCACGGCCAGGTATTCGCCCGGCCAGGCGGCTGCGAGCGCGGACCGCTCCAGCGCCACCGGTCCGTCACCGACATCGACGCGCGCCCGTTCGGCGTCCAGTCCGACCAGGGCCAGGGTTCGTGTCGCCTGACCATCCGGCAGGGTCAGCAGCACCGGTCGATTCAGGGTCGCCAGTTGCGCCAGGGTGCCGCGATTGCGTGTGCAGAACAGCTGCTCGGACAGTCGAAACGGACATGTTGGCAAGCGCTCGGCCGACTGCGGCTCGGCCTGCCAAAGCGCGAGCAGGGCTGAAGCGGCGCCACGGCCGTCGTCGCTGCGATCCAGCAGTTGGCTCAATGGCAGCATCGGTTCGGCGCCACGGTCTTCGCCGCCGGCGGCGGAGACGCCGGCATCGCCGCGCCAGTACCACCAGCCGGCAGCCAGCAACACGATCGCAAGCGTGGCCAGCAGCGCCGGCGCGTTCGCCATCGACGACCATTGGCTCGACAGGGCGCTTGAGCCCGATTGCAGTTCGTCGCCGGCTTCGGCCAGCAGCCGGCCGTCGATGGTTTCGGCATCGCGGGCGTAGCCGGCCAGCAGGGTGCGTTCGGCGATGACGTTGATCAACCTCGGCACGCCACCGGAGCGTCGATACAGAAGTTGCAGGGCCTTGGCGCTGAACAACCGACGGCTACGCCCGGCGACCGCGAGCCGGTGTTCGACGTAGGCCGCAGTCTCGGACTCATCCAGCGGTGTCAGGTGATAGCGGGCGGTGATCCGCTGCGCCAGCTGGCGCAGGTCCGGCCGCTGCAACAGCTCACGAAGCTCCGGTTGACCGAGCAGAATGATCTGCAACAGCTTCTGGCTGGCGGTTTCCAGGTTGGTCAGCAGCCGGACCTGTTCCAGGGCCTCGACCGAGAGCTGTTGCGCCTCGTCCAGCACCAGGACGATTCTGAGGTCACGAGCGTGGGCGTCGAGCAGGAAGCGGTTGAGCCGGTCGACCAGGGCCTTGCCACTGCCGCGAACGCCTTCGACATCGATGTGCAACTCTTCGCAGATCGTCTCCAGCAATTCCAGCGGCGTCAGTCGGGGATTCAGCACCAGGGCCACGCGCGTGTTCTCCGGCAACTGGGCCAGCAGCAGTCGGCTGAGCGTGGTCTTTCCGGTTCCGACTTCGCCGGTCAGCTGCACGAAGCCGCCGCCGCCGCCCTGGGAGATTCCGTAGAGCATGTGCGCCAGTGCATCCCGATGCCGATCCGACAGAAACACGAAACGCGGGTCCGGCGTGATCGAAAACGGCGCTTCCTTGAGTCCGAAGTGGTCCAGGTACATCCGCGTAGCTTACCGCGCCGGGCGCTTTCGTCGTTCCGCTGGTTCCGGTTCCACCGCCGGAAACCAGGATGTACCCTGTGCTGCCGAGCCGGGCGGCGCCAGCGGCGAAACGCAACGGGTGGCTCGCAGGTGGAAGGGGACAGTATGCATTCGACTTGGCCCGGCGGATCGGCGCGCTCGGACGGTCCGACGGCGAGGCGATGGTGGATCGCCTGGATCACGCTGTTGCTGGTGGGGCCGGTGTCCGCGGCAATGGTGCAGCCGCCGGAACTCGACGGCGATCTGGTCAATCCGCATCGGGGCCTGATGCTGTGGGGCACCGATTTCGCGCTCGGAGCACCACAGAACCATTACGGCGCGCGCGTGTTTCATGTCTATGTGCCATGGCGCGAGGTCGAGCCGGAGGCCGGGATCTACGCCTGGGTGCAGATGGAGCAGAACCACCTGCTGCCGATTCTCTCCGTATACCCCGATGCAACCTTCGTGCTGCGTCTGCTGGCCGATTATCCGGACGGACCGAGCAGCAACATGCATGTCTACTATGAGCGCGACGGTCTGGGTGCAGTGATCGAGCCGCATCGGGATTTCCCTGCCTACCTGCTGGCGCCGCCGCTATCGCTGTCGGCATTGCCGTATAGCAGCGGCGGAACCTGCGGACTGTACGGCAGCGGCGTGATGTTGCCTTGGAACGAGCCGGCCCTGATCGAGCGCATGGAAGCGCTGATCACAGCCTTCGGCGAACGATTCGATGGCGACCCCAGGATCACGGCGGTTCAGTTCGGCCTGATCGGCTATTGGGGTGAATGGCACACGCACGGCTGCACGGTCCACCCGCTCGGCACCGGCCTGCGCTCACGGCTGGCGCAGGCGTTCATCGCCGCGTTTCCCGGTACGCCCTTGCAGACGCGCTATGCCCGCGAGCCCGATGCCACCGATGCGGTCGGATTCCACGAAGACTATTTTCCATCGTTCACCGTCCGTTGCAGCGAATACCCGACCGTGCCGCTTTGCAGCGACAGCGGCACCCACAACCTGGATGAAGGATTTCGGCGGGTGCCGATCATGGCCCAGTACTGGCGTCAGCACCCGATCGGCGGCGAAAGCCCGATGACCGAACAGAAGCAGTTCTGGCACGGCTCGCCGGAGGTCGTCGCCGACATTCTGCGGCAGTATCACTTCAGCATCCTGGGTCCGGCCGGGGGACATCAAAGTTCGGGCCAGCAGGCGGCGATCGCGACCATCACCCGCGCGCTGGGCTACCGATTGGTCGTCGAACGGGCGCGCTGGAGCAGCCAGGTCTCTAACAGCGCGCCGCTGTTGCTGGAACTGGTGTTGCGCAATCGTGGTTCGGCGCCGTTGTATCACCCGTTTCCACTCCGGCTGATCTGGCTGGATCCGGTCACGACCGATGTTCTGGCGACGTCGTTGCTGCCTTGGGATCTGCGAACGGTCGATGCCGACGGTGACGAAACGGTCTGGACGGCCATGGTCGATGTGCCGTTGGCGCTGTCACCTGGCGACTACCGTGTCGCGCTGCTCGCTGAGGCCGACGGCCGTCGCCTGCGGTTTGCCAACCAGGGTCTCGATGCCGCCGGTCGACTGCCCCTTGGACCGGTGCGCGTGCTCGACGATCTGCTGTTCGCGGACGATTTCGAGTAGGCCAATGCCCCAGCCGATCGTTGCTCGTTCACTGCGGCCCTGGATCCTGGTATGGATCGTACTGGGCCATGTGGCGGCGATCGTGCTGTTCGCTTTCGCCAGCTGGGCGCTGGCGCTGGCGGTGCTGATGCCGGCCGGGCTGACCTGGGTCTGGGCCACGCTGCATCCGCACTCGCGCCTGCTCGGGAGCGTGGTTCGGCGGCTGCGAGTCGACGACCGCGGCCGGGCGGTATGCCTGAGCTTCGACGACGGCCCCTCGGCCGATACGCAGGCACTGCTCGATGTACTGGACCGGTACCGGGCACAAGCGATCTTTTTCCTGGTCGGCGAGCGGGCACTCAGCCATCCCGAAATCGTTCGCGAAATCGTCCGGCGCGGCCATGAAATCGGCAATCACAGTCACACGCATCCTTCGGCGACCTTCTGGGCCTTGCCGCCCGGTCGCATGCGGACCGAGATCGAGCAGGCCCAGCAGGTGCTCACCCAGTTGACCGGCATCGCGCCGCGCTGGTTTCGAGCGGTGGCCGGTCACGCCAATCTCTTTGTCGATCCGGAGCTGCAGCGGCTCGGCTTGAACCGAATGTCGTGGACGGCACGTAGTTTCGACAGCGTCGACCCCGATGACGATCGCGTGCTCGCACGTCTGCTGAACGCGCTGGAGCCGGGCGCGATCCTGCTTCTGCACGAAGATTCGTCCGCGCCCGGCCGCAGCGTACGCCTGCTCGATCGCTTGTTGACCGGGTTGTCCGAACGCGGCTACTCGGCGCTGCTGCCGGACCCGACGGGCGAGGCAACGAACAACCAGTTGTTGAACGGAGTCCGACCCCACAATGGCGCGGCCCGAACGGTCAATCCGAGTGCGGTCAACTCGGCTTCCAGGTCGGTCCGGCGCGGATAGCGTTTCGGCGCCGCATTCATCCAGCGCACCAGCCGGGCGAAGCTGTCGCTGGCTCGTGTAATCCGGCTGCGCCAGCCATCGTCGGCGATGCCGGTGCGAATGATCAGGCGGGCACCGGGATACAGGCAGGCGGCGGCGGACCGGTACAGGGCAGACTGCTCGGCGTCGCCGAGAAACTGCAGCATGTCGAGGATCGCCACCGAGCCGCGATGCCCGGACGGAAAGCCGGCGGCCAGATCGGCGACCTCGAATCGTGCCCGGCCCAGACCGGCGCGATCGGCGGCCGCGCGAGCGCTATCGATCTTGGCCGGATCATTGTCGACGCCACGGTAGTCCAGGTCGATGCCGGCCGAGGCCAGGGTCTGTGCGAGCAGGCCCAGGCCGCAACCCAGATCGAGCAGCGGAGCGTCGCTGCCGCGCAGTGCCTCGGCGACGCCCCCGTACAGCGGGTCGCTGCCGAGCTTGGCGCGACTGTAGTAGTAGTGATAGCGGTTCGGCAGGTAGTGCCGCGCGATCAGTGCCGGCACATTGCGGCTGTCGACGTCGGCACTCATGCTGGAGTGACCGAGGCCGGCCCATGCGAAGACGGCGGCATCGTCATCGGTGCCGGCTGCCTTCGGCAATCGTCGAAGCAGCCTCGTGGCAGTCCGTCCTTGACCAATCGCGGCATCTCAATCATCCAGGGTCAGCAGACTGGCATTGCCGCCGGAGGCGGTGGTGTTGATGGTCACGGTGCGCTCACTCGCGAAGCGCAGCACGTAGTGCGGGCCACCCGCCTTCGGACCGGTGCCGCTCAAGCGCTCGCCGCCGAACGGCTGCACCCCGACTACGGCACCGATCTGGTTGCGGTTGACGTAGCAGTTGCCGACCTGGACGTGCTGAACGATGTGCTCGACGGTGCGGTCGATACGGCTGTGGATGCCCAGGGTCAGGCCGTAGCCGGTGGCGTTGATCGCATCCAGGGTCTTGTCCAGATCCTTTGAAGCGTAGCGCACGACATGCAGGATCGGTCCGAACACTTCGCGTTCAAGCACCGACAGCGACGGAATCTCGTAGGCGCGGGGGGCTACGAAGTTGCCGCGTGCACAGGCATCGGGCAACGGCACGGCGTGGATCAGCCTGGCCTCGCGATCCATACGTGCGGCGTGCGCTTCCAGCACGCCCTGGGCATCGCCGTCGATGACCGGGCCGACATCGGTCGACAGCAGGCCGGGATCGCCGATGCTCAGCTCTGCCATCGCGCCAGCGAGCATCTTGATGACCTTGTCGGCGATATCGGCCTGGACCAGGAGCACGCGCGCCGCCGAGCAGCGTTGGCCGGCGGAGTCGAAGGCCGAGACGACGGCGTCCTTGACCAATTGCTCAGGCAGGCACGACGAGTCGGCGATCAGCGCGTTCTGGCCGCCGGTTTCGGCGATCAAGGTCGCGATCGGTCCCCGGCGTGCGGCCAGCGAACGGTTGATCGCCCAGGCGGTCTCGGTCGACCCGGTAAAGGCGACGCCGGCAATTCGCGGGTCGGCGGTCAGCGCGGCGCCGACGGTGGCGCCATCGCCGGGCAGGAATTGCAGCACCGCTTCCGGCACACCGGCTTCATGCAGCAGCCGGGTGGCGAAATACGCAGTCAGCGTGGTCTGCTCGGCCGGTTTGGCGATGACGGCATTGCCGGCGGCCAGCGCCGCAGCGACCTGGCCGATGAAGATCGCCAGCGGAAAATTCCACGGCGAAATGCATACGAAGATGCCGCGGCCATGCAGAAACAATTCGTTCGACTCACCGGTCGGGCCGGACAACTGCTGGCCGACTGCGAAATGCCGGCGCCCCTGTTGCGCGTAGTAGCGGCAGAAGTCGACCGCTTCGCGAACCTCGGCGACGGCAGCCGGCAAGGTCTTGCCGGCCTCCTTGACGCACAGCGCGATGAATTGCGCCATTCGCGCCTCCAGCAGGTCGGCGGCGCGGTCCAGTGCCGCGGCGCGAATCTCCGCGTTGCCACGGTCCCAGGCCGGCTGTGCGGCCAATGCCTGTCGGATTGCGGTATCGGCCAGGTCAGCGTCGGCGCCATGCCAGCGGCCGATCGTCTGGCTGCGATCGGCCGGATTGCTGACCGCGACCGTCGGGCCGGACGCCTTCGCGCCCGGCACCAGGGGGCCGGCCTGCCAATCGCAGACCGCCTGGTTGATGTCGGCGGCAAGACTCGCCAGGACGCCATCGTGGGCGAGATTCACGCCCTGCGAATTGCGCCGGCCGGTGCCGAACAACTGCGACGGCAATGGAATGCGTGGATGCGATCGCGGGGTCTGCGCCTCGACGATCGCGACCGGATCGGCGACCAGGTCGGCGATCGCCAGTTGTTCGTCGACGATGCGGTTGACGAAACTGGTGTTGGCGCCGTTTTCGAGCAGTCGCCGGACCAGGTACGGCAGCAGATCCTCGTGGCTGCCGACCGGCGCGTAGACGCGGCACGGCAGATTCCATTTTTCGCTACCGACCACCTCGTCATAGAGATCCTCGCCCATGCCATGCAGTCGCTGAAATTCGAACTCGCCGAAGCTGGCTTCATGACCGGACAGGGACCGGGCGTAATGTGCGATCGCGGCAATCGTGTGGGCGTTGTGGGTCGCGAACTGCGGGTAGAACGCGGCCGGATCGGCGAGCAGCCTGCGCGCGCAGGCCAGGTACGCGACATCGGTGTTTGGCTTGCGTGTGTAGACCGGGTACCCGGGATGACCGTTTTCCTGCGCACGCTTGATCTCGGCGTCCCAGTACGCGCCCTTGACCAGACGGACATACCAGCGCCGATTGTGCGCACGCGCCTGTGCCGCGAGCCACTCGATCACCGCCGGTGCGCGCTTCTGGTACGCCTGTACGGCCAGGCCGAAACCGTTCCAGCCGGCAAGGTCCGGGTGCGCGAACACCGGTGCCATCACCTCCAGTGACAACTCCAGTCGGTCCGCTTCCTCGGCATCGATGGTCAGGGCGATGCCCTGGGTCATCGCCAGCCGGCACAGTTCCAGCACCTTCGGCGTCAATTCGGCCAGTACGCGGATGCGTTTGGCATGTTCATAGCGCGGATGCAGGGCCGAAAGCTTGACCGAAATGCTGGGCGCCGCATCCAGGTTCGGGTACGGGCCGGCACTGCCGATCGCGACGATTGCATCCTGATAGGCGCGTAGATAGCGTTCGGCGTCAGGGGCGGTCAGCGCCGCCTCGCCGAGCATGTCGAACGAATGCCGGTAGCTGCGGTTGTGCTTGTCGCGGCTGCGCTTGAGCGCTTCCTTGATCGTCCGGCCCATGACGAACTGGTGGCCCATGATCTTCATCGCCTGGCGCACCGCCAGCCGGATCACCGGCTCGCCGCTGCGGCCGACCAGCCGGCGCAGGGCGCCGGAGAAGTTTCGCCGCGTGTCTTCCGACAAGTTCACCAGACGACCGGTCAGCATCAGCCCCCAGGTCGACGCGTTGACCAGAACCGAGTCGCTGCGGCCGACGTGCTTTTCCCAGTCGGCATCGCTGAGCTTGTCGGCGATCAGCTTGTCGGCGGTATCGGCATCGGGGATGCGCAGCAAGGCCTCGGCGACGCACATCAACAGCACGCCCTCCTCGCTGGAAAGGTCGTACTGGCGCATGAACGACTCCACCGCCGATGCATTTTCGGCCTTGGTCCGTACCCGGGCGACCAGTTCCGATGCCTGCGCCAGTACCAGGTCACATTCGGGCTGCGGCAGTCGGGCCTGTTCCAGCAGCGGTTCCAGGCAGCTCGCCTCATCCGCCTGCCAGAGCGCGGTAATCGCGGCGCGCTCGGCGTCCTGGGTGGCGGGCAGTTCCGGGGCGAGGATCTGGGTCACGGGGCGTTCCTTCCAGGGAGGTCGGGGGAATCGGCAAGTGTATCCGGGCACTGGTCCGTGCGCTGCCGTTTGGCTGCCAGCGCAGCCGCCGGCACGGACTGCCGACGGATTCGGCGTACCCTGCGGTATAGTGCCGGCCGACGGTGCACGACCGGCACCTGCTCCCTTGCTGCGGCCGATCTGCCGCGCCCCTTTTCGAACGCGACCCGTGCAGGAGATCAAGCCATGAGATCGCCCCGTCCAGTCCAGGCGTGCCTGGCCCTGTTTCTCGCCACCGCCCTGTTCGCCTGCGGCAAGAGCGACGATGGTCGCCAGGATGCCAACGCGCCGCTGGCCTTCGTGCCGATCGACACCCCGTACGTATTCGCCAATCTGGAGCCGGTGCCGCGATCGGTGACGGAGTCCTGGTTGGGCATGCTGCAACCGCTGCATGTCGGCTATCGCGAATCGCTTCAGCGCGCGCGCGCGGCGGCGAACGGCACCGAGGATCGCAAACGCCAGCGCGCGGTCGCGCTGATGGAACTGTTCGAGGACAAGTTCACGATCGAGGGCTGGGAGCGCATCGGCATCAGCCCGCAGAATCATCTGGCGCTTTATGGGATCGGTGTGCAGCCGGTGATGCGTCTCTCCCTGCTCGATGCCGAGCGTCTGCGCGCCTTTGTCCGTGAGCTGGAAGCGCGGATCGACGAAGCGGCGCCGGTGGCACAGATCGAGGGGCTGGACTATTGGCGCTTCCCGATCGGACCGGATCAGACCAGCGCCGTGGTCGCAGCGATCGTCGGTGATCACCTGGTGGTCACGATCGATTTCGAGCATGGCGAGCCGTTGCCGCGTCTGCTCGGGTTGCAGCGGCCGGCCGAGAGCATGATCGAAGCCGCCGAACTGGTCGAGATCAATCGCCGCTACGGCTTCACCCCGCTTGGTACCAGCGTTATCGATATGTCTCGCCTGGCCGCCGCGTTCGTTGGTGCCAATGACGGCGATGCTTCGATCATCAGCCGGATCAGCGGCGAAGCCGTCCCGGCCGAATGCCGCAACGAACTGATGGCGATGGCACAACAGGCGCCGCGACTGGTCATGGGCTATACCGCGCTGGACGCGCGTCGCCAGGAAGCGGTTGCGGTGCTGGAACTGGATACTGCACTGGCGCAACCCCTGGGCACGCTGGCGGCGCCGGTGCCGGGACTGGGTAGCAGTCGCGGCGGGATCGAGTTCGGCTTCAGCCTGAAACTGGACAAGCTCGCCGAATTCGTTCAGGCGCGCGCCAGTGCAATCCGCGCCGCCCCGTATGTCTGCGAATGGTTCCAGCCGATGAATGACAGCGCCGAGCAGGCCGGCCAGCAGTTGGCTGCGTTGTACATGGGCGCGTCCTGGTTTTCCGGCGCCCGGATCGTGATCGACGATTTCGCGGTCGGCGCCGACGGGACTCCGGAGCGGGTCGACGCGATGGCAATGCTGGTGGCGCCGAATCCGGCCAGCCTGGTAGCGATGGCGAAGAGCTTCGTGCCGCAGCTGGGGGGTCTGGATCTGGTCGCCGGCGCGCCGCCGAAGCGCCTGGATGGCGAATCACTGGGTGTGCCCGGCGACTTCGATCAAGCGGTCTGGGCGGCAATGACCGATACCGCGATCGCTCTGGCCACTGGAGCGGGCGCCGAAGCTGGACTGCCGGGGCATTTGGCGGCAGCGGCACCCGACCCGGCACCGCTGCTGCATATGAGCTACAGCGGCGCTCTGTACGGCAAGCTGATGCGCAGCTTCGAGGCCAGCAACGATAACGACGACGCGATCACAATGGACGGTGACCCGGGTCCGGTGCGCGATGATCCCGAGTACGTGTTCGAGCCGCTGTTGAAGTCCGTGGATCGGATCTACGACGCGCTGGAATATGTTGGATTCGACATTCGGGTCAGTGCCCGCGGCATCGAGATGCGTTCGGTCAGCACGCTGTCTGTTGCCCGTTGAAATGCGCCGGCAGCGTCGATCGGCCCGGCATTGGCCGGGTCACAGCTGCCCGCGTTTCCGCAGTTCGCGTTCGATGTGATCGCTCAGGGCGCGCACCCAGCCGCGGCTTTGAAAGCGCGCCATCGTCCGGGTCAGCCAGCGCATCGGTGCACTGCTGCGTGCGAGCAGATGATTGATCGCATGCGGCAGCAGCGCCTTTGTCCTTTGTTGCAGCAACCGCCGCAATTGCGGCATCCGCGTCGCCGGCAAGCGCGGCCAGGGCGGCATCGCATTCGCCTCGGCGGCAGCGCCAAGCAGGGGCAGGACCGGCAGGGTGCCAGTGCCGTCGTCGAACGCGCTGCGCTGATCCGCCGTCCAGGCCGAGAACAGACGGTGATCGGACGGCAGACGGTAGTGAAGGGTGAGATAGCGCTGGCAGTTGCTGCGCCCGAGCTGGAAATCGTGGAGCCGGAAATCGCGCTCGAGAAAGCCGGCAAAGCCGTCGACCGCACCACCGGCGAGCGGATGGTCCATGCGCTCGCCGTCGACCCGGCGTGACGGCGCGATCAATTGTCGCGCGGCGTACGGGTGGTCGGCGGCGGTGATCAGTTCATTGGGTTGAAAGCGGGTCTGGTTGCGCATCGCCGCGAGCAGACACAGGGCGATGTCGAGCATGCCGCCCGGTTGCGGTTCTCCCGGACGGAAGCCGACCAGGTCGGGGAACGGACTGATCGTGATCAAGGTCCGCGCAACCACGTTGCCGGCGGGCGCTTGCGGCGGCACACCGACCAGCAGGTCGCGGGCGGCGGCGAATGGCTGGTTGTCGAGCACGCCGCCATCGGCGGCCAGGAACTCGAATGGCGACGGCGGCGGCCCGGCGCCCCAGTGCGGCGGCAGCGGCATGTACAACAGGCAGTCGTCTTCGATGTCGGTGCGGCCGGGTCGGGGTCGCGGCCACATTCGTGCCTCGTAGTCGTCGGCCGATCGCTGCAAAGGCTTCGGCGGCAGCAGCAGCGGAAAAGCGCCCGAGGCCAGGGCGGTCGTGCGCAGCGTGGTCCAGCCGTCGCCGCTCAGTTGGCTGTCGAGCTCGATCAGATCCCCGTGCGATGGCGGTCGTCTGGCGGCCAGCCGAAAGCGCATCAGATCGGCGTGCATGCGCATGCTGTGGCCAGGTCGCGGTTGCGGCGCGTCGCTGCTTTCGCCGAACCCCAGGTTGTACGGTACGCCGCGCAGATTGGTGATCGACAGCGCCAGCCGAAGTTCGTCGGCGATCCAGGCGCGACGGTGCCCACCGGCACCGGCCGGTATGGCATCGCGGGCGATGGTTTCCAGGGCGTCACCGTTGAGCAGGGACAGGACGCGGCGATCGGTGTCCTGAAGATCCCCGATGTCGAGCAGGCGTTCGGCGTCGATGCG
>CAZFUH010000085.1:0-13023 GCA_964522235.1 uncultured Rhodanobacteraceae bacterium | reverse complement strand
TACGACGTGCCACCGAGCTCGGAAAGCCAGTCGCGCGGGCGCAGATAGTCGCCGAGCGCGGCTTCCGGCGAGCCGGGCTCGGGCGCATAGCCATACTCCCAGCGCACCAGCGGCGGCAGACTCATCAGTATCGATTCGGTGCGTCCGCCGCTCTGCAGACCAAACAGGGTGCCGCGATCGAACACCAGGTTGAACTCGACGTAGCGACCGCGCCGATAGAGCTGGAACTGGCGCTCACGTTCCCCGTACGGCGTATCCATTCGCCGCTGCACGATCGGCAGATAGGCATCCAGGAACCCGTCGCCGACCGCGCGTGTGTAGCCGAAACAGGCGTCAAATCCATCCGCGTTGAGATCGTCGTAGAACAGACCGCCGATACCGCGGGTCTCGCCGCGATGCCGGAGCAGAAAGTACTCGTCGCAGCAGCGCTTGTGGGCGGCATAGCGGACGTCACCGCCGAACGGTTCGCACAATGCCCGGGCGACTTGATGCCAATGGCGAACGTCGTCGTCGAACGGATAGAACGGGGTCAGATCGAAACCGCCGCCAAACCACCAGACCGGATCGCGTCCTTGCGGTCGAGCCTGGAAGTAGCGCACGTTCATGTGTGTGGTCGGCAGATACGGATTGCGTGGGTGGAAGACCAGGGACACGCCCATCGCCCGCCACGGCGCTCCGGCCAGCTCCGGGCGCTGGGCGCTGGCCGCCGCCGGCAGGGTGGCGCCATGAACCTCGGAATAACCGATCCCCGCCTGCTCGAAGACCCGGCCCTGCTTGAGCACACGCGAGCGGCCACCGCCGCCTTCAGTGCGGCGCCAATCGTCTTCGACGAAGCGGGCGCCGCCATCGGCCTGTTCGATCGCGGCACAGATGCGCTCTTGCAGTCCGCGCAGAAATGCCTCGACCGCTTCGCTGTCGGCCGGACCGCTCATCCTGCTGTGCTCAAAGATTGGCCAGATCAAGCTGGATTCGCAGCTCGTCGGGCAACAGCGGCAGGAAGATGCAGCACATGGTTCGGTCTCCGAGGGCTGGAATCGGGCGTCATGGTAACGCACGCGTTGCGCCGCAGCGCGACGCAGGCCGCGATCCACCCGTATGCTCACCACCGGTCTCTCCGATTTTCGCAACCACCATGCCTGCCCTTGCCGCGCCATCGCCGGACGAACTGCTGCTCAATGGCGCGCGCCTCAAGGCGGCCCTGGTCGCCGGCTGCCGGCGCGTGCTTTCGCGGCGCGACTATTTGAATCAAATCAATGTTTTCCCGGTTCCGGACGGCGACACCGGCAGCAATCTGGCGTTCACGCTGACGGCGGTGCTGAAGTGCGCGCGTGGCGATCGTGGCGGCGATGTCGGCAGCGTGCTGAGCCAGGTCGCACGCGAGGCCGTCGATGGCGCCCGCGGCAATTCCGGAGCCATCTTCGCGCAGTTCTTCCACGGCTTGGCTGAAGCGCTCGGCGGCCGCCGCGACGCCGGCGCCGAGGCCCTGGCGGCCGCCGCCAGCGCCGCTGCGGCATCGGCGCGCACCTGCCTGGCGCAACCACGCGAAGGAACGATTCTCAGCGTCATCCACGACTTCGCCGCCGAGCTGCGCAGCCAGGCCGACCGCGGTATACGCAATCTGACGACCCTGTTCGCGATCGCCCTGGACCGGGCGCGAGGTTCGCTGGCCGATACCCCGAGACAACTGCCGGTACTGCGCGCCGCTGGCGTTGTCGATGCCGGGGCCGCCGGCTTCGTCGATTTTCTGGAAGGCATACAGGACTACATCGAGCACGGCCGCAGCGCCCTGCGGCTGCCGCCGGAGCTGCGCGACCTGGCTGGCGGCGGTCACGCCGAGGTGCACCTGGAATCGGTCGAGACGGCCAGCCTCTATCGCTACTGCACCGAATGCCTGTTGACCGGTGACCATCTGGACGTCCCTGCCGTTCGTACACGCCTGAGCGAACTGCCGCTGGATTCCCTGGTCGTTGCCGGCGGTGGCCAGCGATTGCGCATCCACGCCCACCTGGATACTCCGAATCAATTGTTCCAAGCCTTGATCGGACTGGGCGAGGTCAGCCAGCGCAAAGCCGACGATATGCAGGCACAAGCGCGTCTGCGTGCGGCACCGTTCCAGCCGGTGCGCATCGCCTGCGATTCGGCTGCCGATCTGCCGTCCGGTCAGGCCGAACGGCTGGGCATCGCGGTGATTCCGGTGCGGGTGAACTTCGGCGACGAGGATTTTCTCGACCGAATCACGCTGTCGCCGTCGGAACTGTACTCGCGCCTGCGCAAGGATCCGAGCCCGGCGCGCACCTCGCAACCGCCGCCCGGTGATTTCCGGCGCGCCTACGAGCTGCTGCTCGGCCATAGCGACGACATCGTCTCGATCCAGGTGTCCAGCCGCCTTTCCGGCACCTTCCAGGCCGCGCTCGGCGCCGCCCGCGAGGTCGATGATCGACACATCGAGGTCGTCGACAGTCTCACCGTGTCGGCCGGGCAGGCCCTGATCGCGATGACCGCCGCCGAATGCGCGAGCCGCGGCAGCAGTCGCGCCGAAGTGCTCGAGGCGATTCATGTGGCCACGACGCAGACCCAGGTCTACGGCCTGATCCCGGATCTGCGCTACGGCGTCGCCGGTGGCCGCATTCCAGCCCTGGTCAAACGCATTGCCGAGCTGTTCGGTCTGTACGTGCTGGTCACCGAGCGCAGCGGCAAGGTCAAGCCGTTCCGAGCCCTGCGCGGCCGACGGCGACTGGTCGAACGCTACGCCGATGTGATTGCCGGCCGTGCTCGCGGCAACGCGCGCTGGCGTGCGATCGTCGGTCATTGCGATGCCGGCGATGATGCCGCGACCTTGGCCGCGGCCCTGCGCGAACGCATCAGCGGCCTGGACCCGATCTGGGTCACCGAAGCTGGTCCGGCAATCGGCGCCCATGCCGGACCGGGCACGTTGATCGTCGGCTTGCAACCGCTGCCCGCGTCGGCGCCGAAGGAAACAGAACGCTGATGCTGGCCATGACGGTCAAACTGCTGCTTGCCTACCTGCTCGGCAGCGTGGTCGCCAGCCTGCTGCTCGGGCGCTTGCGCGGAGTCGACATCCGCGGTCTGGGCAGTGGTAATGCCGGCGCAACCAATGCCCTGCGCACCCAGGGCCGGCGCTTTGCGCTGCTGGTTGCGTTGATCGACGTCGGCAAGGGCGTGCTCGCAATCCTGATCATCGCGCGCCTTCCATGGTTCGGGCCCGATCCCTGGTCGCCGCTGGCCACCGGGCTGGCCTGCGGCCTGGCCGCTGCCCTGGGGCATTGCTACCCGCTGTGGTATGGATTTCGCGGCGGCAAGGGCGCCGGCACCCTGTTCGGCGCAATCGCCGTTCTGCTGCCTTGGGCGGCGCTGGCGATGCTGGCATCGTGGCTGTTCGTGCTGGTGCTCAGCGGCTACGTTGGCCTGGCGACGGTCTGTGCCGGCCTGGCGCTGCCGTTCGCGCTGCTGCTCGTGAACGGAACTGCCGATACGGCGGCGCTGGCCCTGTCGATGCTTGCGGCCGCCCTGCTGGTGTGGAGCCACCGCGGCAACCTCGCGCGGCTGCGCGCCGGCAGCGAACACCGCTTCGAGCGCGCACGTCTGCTGCGCAGGCGCTAGCGCTCGACTCAAGACCCACTGCTACTGCACATACGCGATGTAGTCGGTCACACCCGGATCATGCCCGAGCTGATGCATCAGGGTCGTCACCTGGCCCCGATGGTGGGTCTGATGATTGAACATGTGTGCCACCGCGATCCAGGCGGGATGCCCGCGCAGTTCGCCTCGGGAGTTTCGATAGCGCATCGTTGCCGCCAGCAGATCGTCCGAGAGTTCTTCCGTCCAGTTTGAGATCACCTGGTCGGTGGCACGCCGCTCGGCATACAGCTCGTCAAACCCTGCACACAGCTCCTGAGCCAGCGACGAAAACTCATGCACCAAGGCGGCGTCATTCAGCGACGACAAGCCGGGGAAGGCAACGGCAAAACGACCCAGCCAGATTCGATCGGCGAGCAGGATGTGGTTCAGCGTGCCATGAATCGAACCAAAAAAGGCGCCCAGGTCCTTCTTTCGATCTTCATCGGCGAGGCCGGAGAGTCGATCGAAAAGCCTTCGATTGAACTCCAGGTTGTACTTCGCGAATCCTCGGGCCTGATCTTGCTGTGTGCTCATGAGTTCTCCTGCGCAAAGAAGCGGCAAACGCCCGCTTCGGTGCAGCAATGTGTCCAGATCGGGTACGACTGCGGTCATCATTTCGACCTCCAGCGTGCGTACGGGATCAGGATGCTGCGCGATCAGCCGGCGAGTATCAGCTCGCATCGCGGCGCTGCGCCCTCTTCCTGGTCGGGATCCGGCCGGGTGCAAACGATCGCGACGCCGGCGCAGTCGCCGGCCGCCTCCGGACTGCCGTCACCGCCGCAGGCGGATCCGTCCATGAAGCCCCAGGACCACAGGTCGGGGTCGCTGCGGCTGTAGGCATCGCGATAGCGGTTCGGATAGCCGGTGTGTCGGCGCAACGCCCAGAACACGCCCGCGTCGGCGGTCAGAACGGCCTCGACCTCGGCTTCGATCGGCAGTTGTTCGCGCAGCCGCGTCTCGTGCCGGCGCAGGCGCTCGACACAGTTGCGATCGTCAGCAGCCAGGTTGTCCGCTTCGTCCCTGGGCTGATACCAGCCGCCGTCGCCGGAGTACAACGCCGTCAGCTCTGCCGAGGCGAATCGCAGCCCCGCCCGCGCGAACGGCAGGTTGCGCAGCACCCGAGCCTCGATCGGTGTCGCAACGTCGAAGCGCTCCGGTTGGCAACCGGCTGCCATCAGGCGATCGTATTCGGAAGCGATCGAAGCGTCACCGGAGGCAACAATGGAACCGAAACCGCAGGCAAGTATCGGGATTGCGAGCATCGAATACCATCGCACTACCCTGCTGCCCACTGCATCCTCCTTTCGCTCCCGGTCAGCCCGAGTAGTGTGCGCAAGCACGCGGCAACCGACTATTCAAAACGCTCGGCAGCCAGCAGCCGCTCGTAGATCAACAGATCGTGCTCAGAGTAGCAGCAGAAGACGACTTCCTCGATCACCGGATGCGACGGCAGCGATGCCCGGACGGTTTCCACGGCGATGGGCGCAGCCTGCTCGACCGGATAGCCGTAGACACCGGTGCTGATGCCGGGAAACGCCAGTGTCGAGACACCGTGTTCGGCAGCGACTTCAAGGCTGCGCCGGTAGCATGAAGCCAGCAGCTCCGGCTCGCCATCGAAGCCACCACGCCAGACCGGACCGACGGTATGGATGACATGCCTGACCGGCAAACCGTAGCCTGCCGTGATCTTGGCATCGCCGGTCCGGCAACCGCCAAGCGTTTCGCACTCTCGCAACAACTCCGGCCCGGCCGCTCGATGGATCGCACCGTCGACACCGCCGCCGCCGAGCAGAGTTGAATTGGCCGCGTTGACGATCGCGCCGACTGCCAGCTTCGTGATATCGGATCGCAGGGCGCGCACGACAATTGTCATCGCGGTGAGACTCCTGGAACGATGACCAGTGTAGATGCAAAGCGAGTCCGGATCGTCCTGAATCGCATCGCGCCGCGAACGCTCGCGCCGACCCTGGTCGCAAAAGACGTGGTGCTGCTGGCCAGCGGCGGTCTTCATCGTCCCACGGCGATTTGAACTGTCTTGCTCGTACCCGGCTAAAACGATACTTCGAATGTCCGCCCCCGGGTCGACGCGCTCCAGCGCGCCCGTCCATCCGTA
Source organism: uncultured Rhodanobacteraceae bacterium (assembly GCA_964522235.1). Taxonomy (GTDB): domain Bacteria; phylum Pseudomonadota; class Gammaproteobacteria; order Xanthomonadales; family UBA2363; genus Pseudofulvimonas. The sequence goes on along the minus strand of CAZFUH010000085.1, from coordinate 7,271 downwards.
CCGCACTCCGCTTTCAGCGCCAGGTCGACGCTGTCGACATTCAGACCCTGCCGTACCAGCTCGCGAATGGCCTGATCCGAATCCAGAAACCGGGTTGGCAACGGCGCTCGGCGCTGACACTCCTGACGCCACATCGACGCCAGTTGCCGATGCAACAGCTTGCCGTTCCGGACCAACTGTCGTGGCAGGCTGCCCGGCGGTGGAAATGGCTGGATGACCACGTCGATTTGCGCATCTTGCCAGGCATCCGATGCTTCGGACCATGGCAGAAACCAGGTGCAGATCATCTGCGCACGGCGTGCGGGGAGATCGAAAAACGATTCCCATCGGGTCGAGGTGCCATCCGATTGAAGGCAACCGCCGGCGGCGACGATCAGCATCAGGCGTGCGGCCGGATCGTATTCCCGGGCGATCGGCAAGCATGCTGACAATGCCGGCTCGGCAGTCACTGCGGTGGCCGCCAAAGCCGCCGCGCGCTGGAACCGGACTGTATTGATCATGGCCTTGCGATCGAAAAATGCTTCGATCAAGTTGAACACGCGTCGAATCCGATCCATATTCATCCCTGTCCATCAAGCCTGCCGACCGGACGAGCCGCCACGCTTGGATCGAATCGATTCCGGATCGATCACGCGGTCGCCATGCGCGTGCGGTGCCGAGACAACCAGGAATTCCAGATCATCCGGCCCTTTGTGTTCCGCGTTGTCCTTGCTGATCACGCCGCTCATCTTGCCTCGTAGGTTTCGGTCCATCGGACGTTTGATCCGGCTGCTGGCCGCCGCCGTCCTGAATGCGCGTATGTCCGGAATATACCAAGGAGTATCCGATGAACAAGCACCGCGCCTGGGCAGCAATCGCCGTCCTGACGTGCCTGATGCAGGCCGCTCCGGCATTCGCCGACATCGACAAGGCGGGTGAGAGACTGGTGATCCGCGACCACGAAGTGGACACGTCTGAACCTTCGCTCGAACCATGGTTGCTGAGCCCGGAGTGGCCGCAGTGGCCGGAGGCCACCAGCGTCGGCGTCCGCCGCGGTGACATGGATGTTCACTTCGGCACCAATGTGGCCGGCCCAGGGCTGGCCGCCTATCGTTTCAACATCGTCGCCGGCGGCAGCAACGACGATCGTGCTCTGGGCATCGTCGCTCTGCCCGACGGTGGCAGCTTCGTGGTCGGACGGGCTGGCGTGCTCGTCGACGGCAACCGGTCGGGCTCCCGTCTGGGCATCATGCGCCTGCTCCCGGACGGTCGTGCCGACAGCGGCTTTGGCGTGAGCGCTAGCGGTCGCCAGATCCTGGAACTCATGCCGGAGCCGGAGAACAGAGCGCTGGATCTGACACATGCCCAAGGCCTGGTAGTCGATCTGGAACCGCTCGGCGGCATCATCCGCTTTTACCTGCTGGGACAGTACCGCTTCCCGACCAGCAGCGACAACGATGTCGACTTCGCCGTGGTCTGCGTAGCCATCGCCAGCACCGGCCCGAACCAGGGGCTGTTCGAGGCCTGTCCGAATTTCGGCAACAATGGCCTGCGCCTGATCGATTTCGACAATGGCATCGGCTTTCGTACCGACATTCCAGCCGCGCTGTACCTGGATACTCGTGGCACCACCAACAATTGGCGCATTCTGGTCGCCGGCAGAGCTCTACGCAACGACGGCGGCAGCAGCAATCAGGATATGGCCATCGCCCGTCTGGATCTGTTCACCGGAAATTTGGATGCGACATTCAACGGTGACGGCCGCCTGGTCGTTGGCGTCGACCTGATCCCCCACGGCAACGAGCTTGCCGACAGCCTGCTGGTCAAGCCTGACGGCAAGATCCTGATCGGCGGAACGACCGCCACCATTGGCCAGAGCTCGACCCGGGCCGTGCTGCTTCAACGTTTGCCGAATGGTGCGCCAGACTTGGCGTTCTGCGCGACCAGCAATTCCGATTGCGATTCGCCCCCGGAACTGCGTTCGGGTCGCCGCGGCTGGAACGACGACCCGAGTGGTGCCATGAGTACGTCGCGTGTCAGCGCCCTGGTGTTCGAACAGACGGCCGCGGATCCGGCGGCGATCGTGGTACGCACTCGTGGCTTTGTCGACGGTCCGCGCGTGGGCGCGGTTTCGCGCGTGTTCGACAGCGGCGGCTGCGGCGGCATACTGTGCTCCACGGCGATTCTGGATGGCTTCGATCACATCCTGCCAGTCGCCGCCGTGGCCGATCGCAACGGCGTGGTGGTGGCGACCTACGGCCTTGTCATCGGCAGTGAGCACAGCAACACGCACATCTTTCGGGTTCACACTCAGTTCGGTGCGGTCGTTGACAGCCAGTTCACGTCGATCGCTCCGTTTCCGCGCCAGGACTGGGAAGTCGCGACCCAGGACGGCAGCACAACGCGCTCGGCACCGAGCGCAATCGTCCTCGACGCCAAGGGCCGCTACCTGGTCGCCGGCTGGCACCGGAACCAACTGGCCCTGGACGACAACAGATACCTGATCGCCCGCATGCAGAACGATGTCATCTTCGATCACGGCTTTCACTACGGCGGCACACCATGAGTCGGGCCGTCGTCCTTTCGCTGCCGAACGCCGGGCTTGCCGAGATCCCGCTGTCTGGAAACCGGCGTTCACGACATCAACTAGCGCTGAACTACCTCCGGCGCAAGATCCAGGAGCGATGGCCGCCGTCGAGACCTGATTGCGTATGTCGGAATACAGGGGCCTGCGCGTCCCCTCACCCTCCTTACGGAGCCGCCGACATGTCCCGATATCCGTGCTCGTTCCTGCCCGTGCTGTTGATCGCCCTTGCCGCTTCCCCCGGCCTTGCGCAGCACAAGCCGGTGCCGACGTCACTGTCGGCGCAGCAGGCCGCCAAAGATGCCGAACTGGCGCGCATTCGTATCATCGACAGCAGCGCCGAATTGACAGCGATCGCGCAGACCGAGCCTGAGGGCAGCAAGGACGGCGGAGAAGGCGCGCAACCGGCAGGTGCCGAACTTCTGGCCGGCTCGATCGGCAATCGGCGCGGCGATCTGGACCGCTTTTTCGGCGATACCGGTGCTGGCTTCCCGGGCCGCACGACCGCACCATTCGATCTTGCCGGTGATCCCGACGATCGCGCCTTCGGCGTCCTGGTCGAAGTGGACGATGGCGTCGTGAGCATTGGCCGCGCCGGTTCGATTGCCAACGGCACCCGCATCGCAATCAGCCGGCACCTGGCCAATGGCCAGCTCGATCCTGGTTTTGCGACCAGCGGCCGGCAGACCCTGGATGTCCTATGGACTGGCGACACCCAGTTGACCTTTTCGAAGGCCGCCGGCGTGGTCGGCACCGTCGGCCCTGTGTTCCTGAATCGGTTCTATGTCCTGGGCCAGCTCGACCTGACTTCCTCGGACAGCGACTTTGTCGTGCTCTGCCTGCGTCGCAGCGGAAGCACGTTCGCCACCTGTCCGGATTTCGGCACCCTCGGCAATGGCATGGTGCGGGTCGCATTCGACCTTGGCGGCGGCGGTCTGCACAAGGACATCCCGCGCGCCGTGTTCATCGATCAGATCAATCAGAAGCTGCTGCTGGCCGGCGCGGCGCAGCGCAACGGTGGGCCGACGCCGGGCTCGGACTACGATTTCGCGATCGCCCGCATGGACCTGTTCACCGGTGCGCCCGATACCGGCTTCGGCTTTTCCAGCAGCGGCAAACAAGTCGTCGCCTTCGACCTGGCCGGTTCCAGCCTGTACGACGAGGCGCTGGCCGTGCATGTGCGGCCGTTCGACAACAAGATCGTCGTCGCCGGCTTCGCCAACGTTGGCCTGATCGTATTCCGCTCGGCGATGGCACAGCTCAACGCCGATGGCTCGCTGGATACTGCATTCTGCGCGCCTTCGGTCACCAGCTGCGCCTCACCGGCCAGCCATCGCTCCGGTCGCCGGCTGTGGATCGATGACGGCAGCCTTGGCTTCGCCCAGGTCGTGCACCTGGACGGCGGCGGCCTCGCCCCGCTGGATACCATCGTGGTGCGCGAGCAGGTGGTCTCGGCCGACAATGGTCGCGCCCGCATCGAACGCGTCGCCGACGACGGCGGCTGCACGATCTGCACCAGTGCCTGGTTCCAGGGATTCGAGCGCATTCGTCCGATCACCGCCCTGCTCGACTTTCGCTTTGTGCCGCCGTTTCTGTTCGACTTCGGCGTCGTCGTCGCCGGTTACGGCATCTACAGCAAGACCGACGACCAGAACACGCATATCGCACGTGTTCGCAGCGACATGACCCTGGACGACGCGTTCAGCTCCGGACTCTCGGCAACCCAGCAGTTCTACGACTTCCCGGTCGCTCCCGGCGAACCGCTGGTTTCCCGCCCCGCGGCCATGAGCCGCGACAGCAAGGGCCGCTACCTGATCGCCGGTGCCCGACGCTGGCGCGCCACCGGCAACGACTGGGATTTCGCCCTTGCTCGCTTGCAGAATGATGTCATCTTCGCCCATGGCCTCGAATGAGGTCGGCCAGTAACAAGTGCGCACTCCTGCTTCAAGTCGTCGCGATCGCGGGCCGGCAAGGCGTCGCGAAATGCATCGAACGTCTTCCAGGCGGGAACAGGAGCCCGAAGGCGGGATTGACCAGGACATTGCCCCAAGATCGATACATTCCGTTGCCGTCGTAGTCCGGAAACGCCAACGTTCGACCATCGAGAACACGCACGAATCCAGGCAGACCACCCTTGTAGGAGCACTCTGGCTGACCTTGTGAGTCGGCGTTTGCGACAAACATCATCGGCCGACTCTCGATGAATGCCCGATCTTCCGCAGTGAATGCGCAACGGACGGTGACCTGTTCCAGACGGTCCGCCAGTGGCCGGGTCTCGCGGAAGTCTTGAAGATTGCGTATACCTTCGTGGTACATCGTCTGATCAGACATGCCGCCCTCCGAACGCAGTTGCAGTGTAGAGGGGAACGCTTGCCACGGCAGTTGGCTAGCCCGCATTATTCATGAACCTTCTGCTGCGGCCGCCGATCCATCCGCTGGGACGCGACGTGCTCCCTCCAGTCGGCTCGACGTAGTGTCGGCTACGCCTTCGCCGCCTTCCAGTCCGCGCGCCGCGTCCCAGCGGCGTCTCGACGACCTCGCGACGAACGTTCACGAATAATGCGGGCTAGAGCATCTCGTTGAACCAAGCCGCGACGCGACCGCTTCACCCTGCCGCCTGTTTCACCCGTCGCCGTGTCCGCATCTGGCGCTGGACTCTCTGGCGAGGGTACTGCCGCGGGAGCCTCCGGACCACAGCCGTTCAAGCATGACCTGCCCGACGGACGGCCTGCGTCCCGGTTTCCGTGCGGCTGGGTTACTTGCCAGCCTTCGAGCGCGACTTGGTTCCGCTGCGGACCATCCAGTCGCTGCGAGTGCGCCGTCCGGCCGAGGTCGTCAGCAGCAGCCAATCCTCGACCAGCTCGCGCAGCCGCTCGCTGCTGTGCGGACCGGTCTGCTGTAGGCCGACAAATGCCAGGAAGCCGACCCGGGCGAAGCGCTCGACATCGTCGGATCGCGCTTCCGGGAGCAGGCGTCGCGCCAGATCGCGGACGAATTCCAGGCGCTTCGCGTCGACCCGGCTTAGCGCTTGCCGAACCGAATCGTCCTTGTCCGCCCAGCGGCGCAGCGCCACTTCGCGGCCCGGCTGCAGCGGCGCCGCGATCTCGACATAGCGCTGAAGTCGGAGCCGCCCACACTCAACCGCGCTGGCATAGGCAATCACCTTCGTCGTGTAGTGGTGTTCCCAGTGTCCGAGCAAGGCATCAACAAAGGCCCGGCGGCTGGCGAAGTGGTGATAGAACGAACCCCGGGTGACCCCAAGACGCCTGGCCAGTCGCTCGATCGACAGCCCGGCGTCGGGGCTGTGGTCGAGCATTGCCATGCCGCCCTGGATCCAGGTCTCGCTGCAAAGTCGGGCCATTTCATCGGGTCCGCGTCGAGCATACAGGCTGTGTATGGTGGCAGTTCGCTCGCTAGTGTAGGGCGTCGCGAGGGTGCCGAGATCGTGTCGTGGTGCGGCGCACGGACTGTTTGGCGGTGAAGGCGTAGTCGACGCGACGTCGAGCCGACAAACGGGAGTACGCCGCGCCAGCGCTTCCCGCGCATTCCACCGAAGCCGCCTGGAGCCTACCGTGAACTACTGGTTGTTGAGTGCCGCCTGCCTGATGCTGCTGATTGGCATCGTCCATTCCGTTCTAGGAGAACACCTTGTCTTCCGTCGGCTTCGCGGTCGCGGACTGATCCCGACCGAAGGCGGTGCGCTTCTGCTCGAACGCCATGTGCGCATCCTGTGGGCGACCTGGCACCTGACCAGCCTGCTGGGCTGGTTCATCGCGGCCGTGCTGCTCCTGCTTGCCGATGATGACGCTGCGCTCCGCCACGGCCGCGTTGTCCTCGCCACTGGCATCGCCCTGGCCACGTTCCTGGGCGCGCTGTTGGTGCTCGTTGGTACCCGCGGACGTCATCCTGGCTGGCTTGGTCTGCTGATCGTCAGCGTGTTGTGCCTGATTGGCGCCGAGCGGCTATGAGTATCGGCAAGCTCCGTCTTCACCGTCGGCCTCGCACAGCCATGCCGAAGTCGAAGTTCGAATCTAGTGGTCGTACTGCTGCCGGGTTGAACCGCGTTGCGAAGCGGCGACGGCTTGTGTCACAGCGCCGTATTGTGCCCAGACCAAATGTCTCGGGGCAATCCGAGTGCCTTCCTGCCGCCTGACGCTGTGTCAGTCCGCAGCTGACGAAGGTGCGGATGAAAGACAGGCGTCGTAATAGTGGTTCGCGCCTTCATCTTCGCGCTCGGCAATCAAGGACATTCCTGCGTCCGAAAGGACCGCCCTGTATTCCTCGGCCCCCAGTGAATGCGACTGTCGCCCCGTCAGCACGTCTGTCCAGGCGCACTTCTGCGACGGGGAAGTGAACAGGAATCTGCCGCCAGCGTTCAGCGCCCTGCCGATCTTGTGAATCGTGGCCCGTTGCACTTCGGCGGGCAGCAGGAACATCAAACCCACCGCAATCACGCCGTCGAACGTTCGATCGAAGAAGCACGAGTGCTCGATCGCTTCGCAGGCGAGATGCGCCTGTGGGAGTCGGCAGCGAAACGCCGCCGCCAGCGTTGGCGAAGCGTCAATTCCATAGACGGCGAAACCCTGGTTGCTCAGTGCCTCCGAGATCGGCACGCCGGTCCCGCATCCGAGGTCGAGAATCGCCCCACCGCGGGGAAGCGAGCGAGCCCACGTTCGCACCATCGCGACACCGATACTCGACCGCTCAC
>CAZFUH010000084.1:0-13094 GCA_964522235.1 uncultured Rhodanobacteraceae bacterium | reverse complement strand
TGATCTCGATCTTGTTCGGCGTGTTCTTCTTGTTCTTGTCGGTCGTGTAGAAATGCCCGGTACCCTCAGACGAGGTCAGGCGAATCTTGTCGCGCTTGGATGCCATGGCCGGGACTCCTTCAGATCTTCTCGCCGCGTGCACGCATCTCGGCGAGAACGGCATCGATGCCGTTCTTGTCGATCGTGCGCAAGGCATGGTTGGATACCCGCATCCGCACGTAGCGGTTCTCGCTCGCAACCCAGAAGCGATGCTCATGCAGGTTCGGCAGGAAGCGACGGCGGGTCTTGTTGTTGGCGTGGGAGACGTTGTTGCCGGTCTGTACGCCCTTACCGGTCACTTGGCAAACTCGAGCCATGGGAAAAACCTCGGACAAACGGGAGCTGCCGAAACGGCAGCGAGCCGCGGATTATGCACTGATCGAATGGGGCTGCGCAAGACTAGCCGAATCTGGTTCAGGCTGACGCCCGGCCGGGTTTTTCAGGAACAGGGGGAAATCCTTGGAACCGCAGGGGCCGGGCGTCAGATTCTTGCTGAACCGTTGACGACCACGATCCTAGCGCGTTGTCGACGAGACGATTGTAAATTTTTGTGACACGAATCCGGTTACCGTTCAGCGAAGCCGGTCACGGCTGGGTCTTGATCCACGTCCGGAACCGGGATCGGAGCGCATCGGCCTGAGATCACCGCCCGACGAACGCGAAGACGGGCGCGCCGACGGCAACGGCGATTGCGACCGGGTGTTCGGGTGCGGCGCGGCGGCCGGGGTCGTTCGCGCTGGAACCGAAGCCGGCCGAACCTCGGCCGCCCGGCGTTCGAACAGCGCGCCGCGAGGGCGCGACACGGTATCCGGCCTCAGGGGGGTGCGACCTGTCGTTGGCAGCACCGGTGCCCGCTGCGCGGCACTGGGTCCCGAGCGAGGAACGTAGCTCCGGGACGGCAGTGATGTCGTCCGCGGCTCACCGGCATCGGACCGCAGTTCCGGCCGCTGCCAGCGCTGGTCCCGAGTCCGCGCCGGCGTCGGCTCGGGACTGGAACGAATCCTGCCATCGGAACGCGGTACCGGCGCACGCGATGCCGGCTGCCGCCGCTGCGGAGCGAGCGCGGCGCCGGAGCGGGCAGCGCGCGACTCAGGCACAGAGCGAGCGCTGCGCTGCGTTCCAGCACTGCCCGGATGCCACGACCGGCCACGCAGATCACGGCGTGGTCCGCGATTTCGATCGCGATGGCCGTGCCAGGCGATGTGGCGGTGCCAGTACGGATAGCCGCTCCACCACGGGTGATACCTGCCCCAGTAGCCCCACGATGAGCCGTACCAGCCGGCGTAGCCCCAACCGTAACGCGGATACCATCCTGGATAGCCGGTATGGAAGCCGAGCGACCAGAACGGGTCGTAGTAGCCCGCGCCATAGCCGGTACGAATGCCAATCCAGCCGGAGGAACGGGGCGCTGGCTCATAGTAATAGTCGCCATAGCTGCTGTCGGCGTAATAACGGTAGCGCTCGTGGTAGGTGCTGGCACAACCGGTCAAACCGAGCAACAGGACGATCAAGGCGGTGCGGAACATGGCAGCTTCTCCTGGCACTCCTTGAACCTAGTCCCAATGCGTTGAATTCGCACTGAACCCAGGCGGCGCCGTGACACTCCCACGTGCCCTGGCTGGGACTGGGCGAAAGCGGCTGGCGCAGGCACACTGGCGTGCCTTCTTCCCTGAAACGAAATGGCCCTGCACCGATCCACCGGCCGCTGGCAACTCGGGCTGGCCCTGGCCCTGATCACCGCCGGCTGCTGGGCGACCCTGCCGGCGGCGTTGAAGATCGTGCTCGCCGACATCGATGCCGTCAGCCTGACCTGGCTGCGTTTCGTCATCGCCGCCGCGGCCCTGGGGCTGTGGCTGGGCTTCCGAGGCCGGTTGCGGGCCTACCGAGGGCTGTCCGGGCGCGGCTGGATCCTGCTGGCAGTCGCCGCAATCATGCTGATCGGCAACTACTTGCTGTATTTGATCGGCGTCGACCGAACCACGCCGGGCAACGCCCAGTTGCTGATTCAGGCGGCACCGCTGTTGATGGCCCTGGGCGGCATCTTCGTGTTCGGTGAGCGCTACAACCGCTGGCAATGGCTGGGCATGGTCGCGATCGTGCTCGGACTCGGGCTGTTTCTGGTCGATCAGGGCGGCAATCCAGGCATTCGCGATTACCGCCAGGGCAGCCTGATCGTGCTGCTCGCGGCCCTGGCCTGGGCGCTGTATGCGCTGGCGCAAAAGCAGTTGCTGAACGATCTCGGCTCAGCCCAGATCCTGCTGTTCATCTATGTCGCCGCCGCACTGATTCTGCTGCCCCTGGTCGACAGCCAGGCCCTGCTCGCGCTGACTGGCCTGCCGCTGCTGCTGGCCCTGTACGCATCGGCCAACACCTTGATCGCCTACGGCGCTTTCGCCGAGGCGCTGGCGCACTGGGAGGCCTCCCGAGTCAGCGCGATTCTGGCCACCACTCCGTTGCTCGCCGTGCTCTGCGTGGAGCTCGTGCACGCGATGGCGCCGCAGTTGCTGGCGCCCGAGCGCATTCATCTGCTGGGCTGGATCGGCGCCGTCCTGGTGGTAATCGGATCCGGCCTGGCCAGCCTCGCCCGCAAGCGGGCGCTGGAGCTGCCGACCGCGACCGTCCTCGATAGCGACGACCCCAGCCCACCACCGAGCGCCTCGGGAGAGACGGCGAACGCACGTCGTTGACAGGATTCGCTCGCTTTTTGCGTTTTCTGCTCCATCGACCTGTGTCCTATACTTTCCGGACTCAGGCAGTGATACAGCGCCGGCTGCCGAACAGCCGGCTGAAATCGGTCCGTTACCTCGGGAGCATGTCATGAAGCGCAACGTTCTTGTCGGCAGCAAGGCGATCGCCAGCTGCTGTCTGCTGGCTGCCGGCCTGATGGCCGCAGCTGATGTCTTCGCCCAGCGTCGCGGCAGCGCCCAGGCGCAGCGGCAGCAACAATCGGCGGAGATTCCGGTCTGCTCGCAGCCACTGGGCGCCCTCGCCGTGATCGAACCGGATGATCACTGGTGGGTCCAGCATCAGCTTGGCTCGCCGGCCGCCCTGATCAAGGTCTTCGTCAACCGGTCGCGCTGCTTCACCCTGGTCGATCGCGGCCGCGGCATGCAGGCGCTACAGGCCGAACGCGAGCTCGCCTCCGGCGGCGACCTGCGTGGCGGCTCGAACATTGGCCGCGGCCAGATACGCGCTGCCGACTACGTGATGGTGCCGGACCTGATCTCGCAGAACACCAATGCCAGCGGCAATGCAATCGCCGGCGCGATCGGCGGCATGCTCGGCAATCGGCGCGCCGGGGCGCTCGTCGGCGGTCTCGACTTCCGGCGCAAGACGGCCGACGTCGTCCTGACCGTAACCGATGTGCGCTCGTCCGAGCAGGTCGCGATGGTGGAAGGCCATGCCACCAAGACCGATCTCGGCTGGGGTGCCGGCGGCGGCGTCTTCCGCGGCGGTTTCGCCGCAGCCGGTGCGCGCGGCTATGAGAACACCGAGATTGGTCAGGTCATTACGCTGGCGTACCTGCAGGCCTATACCGACCTGGTCAGCCAGCTCGGCGGTCTGTCGGCCAATGCCTCGGCCAGCAATGCCCACCAGGCGGTGACCATGCAGAAGCCGGGCCGGCTGTTCGTCAATCCGGACGGCACCGGCGAGGTTGTCCGACCGCTGGATGTCGGCATGATGATGTATCCGACCGGCAACAAGCAGGGTGTGATGTGGGAGGTCGACGACGAGCTCGGCAACCGTGGCTGGGTGTCGTCGCTGCTGTTTGGCCTGTCGCGCTAACAAGCGCTCACGACCGCCGTCGGGCTGCGCCCGGCGGCGGCAATGCGGCGGCATCCTTCTACGCTGAGCGGCGACGAATCGCGGCGACCGGAATGCGGGCGATCTCACCGCCGCGGTCCCGGCGCGGCTGCCCCGGCTGCGGCCCCCAGGCCTGGGCGTAGATCACCTCGTAGGTCGCCGGATAACGGCCCTCGCCGTCGCGCAGCCCGGCATAGGTCGCACGCATGCGTCGCCACAACGCCTTGCCGCTAAGGCCGGGCATGCGGTCCCGGCGGGCGTTGCCGGCGCCGATACCGCGCAGTTCGGCCAGCAGGTCGTCGAGCTGCGAATAGTTGAGCGTGAACAGATCGCGGTCGAGCACCGGATTGCGAAACCCCTGCGCCACGATGGCATCGCCGAGCACCGCCATCGGCGCGAACTCGCTGACATGCGGCCGGTCGTCGGCACCGGCCCAGGCCTGGCGCAGCTCGATCAGGGTCTGCGGACCAAATGTGGCCACCAGCATCAGGCCGCCCGGACGCAATACGCGGCGAAACTCGGCCAACGCCTCGAGCGGATCGTCCAGCCATTGCAGACACAGACTGGAGAACAGCAGATCGACGCTGCCTTCGACCATCGGCAAGGCTCCGGCGTCGGCGCAGATCGCCGGCAATGGCCGCATCCAGCCGCCCTGGCGTCGCGCCTGGTGAAGCATCGGCAGGGCCAGGTCGAGTGCGATCACCTGCGCCTTGCGGTAGCGCCGGCGTAGCAATCCGGCGGCCCGGCCCGGCCCGGCACCGACATCGAGCACCACCGCCGGTGCCTTGGTCAGGTGATCGAGACCTTCGAGCAGACGCGACTCGACCTCGCGCTGCAATACCGCCAGCTGCGCATAGCGCTCGGCCGCGGCGCCGAAACGGCGCCCGAGCAAACGGCGGTCGAAGCCGGCCGTCATGTTCAGCGCACTCCTTTCCGGTCGGAATGCGCGACCAACTGCGGCTCAAGTTCCAGGCCTGCGATCGCATCGGCGACCGCGGTCGGCCGAACCAGAAACGGCGCATGGCCGGCACCACGCTGAACACTGTATCGCCCGCCGGCCAGCTCCGCTGCCGCCTGCACCGAGCGCCACGGCACCAGGCGGTCGCCGATGCCGGCCAGCCACAGGCTGGGTACGGCCAACGCAGGCAGCTCGGCGCGCAGGTCGGTGCGCTCCAGCAGGTCGAGCCCATCCGCCAGCACATGCGCTGCCGGCTCGCCACGTGCGAACAACAGCTCGCGCAGTCGACGCAGCTGCTCGCCGGCGTTGTCGCTGCCGACGACTTCCAGCGCCAGAAACCGCTCCAGGGTTCGCCGGCGGTTGCTGGTCAGATCGTCGGCGAACTGACGAAAGACATCGGCTTCGACGGCATCGGGCCAGCCCGGCGCGCGCACGAAACACGGCGTGCTGGCGATCGTGACCAGACCCCGGACCCGTTCCGGCCGCATCAGCGCCGCACGCTGGGCGATCAGTCCGCCCATCGACCAGCCGACCCAGACCGCCATCGGCATGACCTCCAGTACCTCCATGGCTACGGCATCGAGGCGGAAACGAGCACCCAGCGACCGGCTGTGGCCATGCCCAGGCAGGTCGACGACATGCACGGTCCAGCGCTCGCCGAGCGCCTCGACCAGGGGCGCGAAGATGCCGCCATGCATGGCCCAGCCATGCAGCAGGACCAGGTCCGGGCCATTGCCCGTCCGTTCGACGTGGATGCGCTCGTCACTCGCCACTTCGCTTGCCGGCACTATTCACTCCCTACCTGCTGCGGCCGCGGATTCTACTTCGATCCGGTCTCGGCGGTGCCGGCCATCGCCTCGGCGAGTGCGTCCAGCAAGGTGTCGACATCGACCAGACTGTGCTGGGCATTCAGGGCGATCCGCAGCCGCGCCTGCCCGGCCGGCACCGTCGGCGGCCGGATCGCGATCGCCAGGATGCCGGCCGTTTCCAAAGCTGCGGCGACGGCAACGGCTCGCTCGGCGGTGCCGAGCAACAGCGGCTGGATCGGCGTACGCGAAGGCAGCAGCTCCAACCCGCGCTCGGCGGCCCCGCTGCGCAGGTGCGTGACCAGAGCCGCCAGATGTTCACGCCGCCAACCCTCGCGGCGGGCGACGCCGACCGCTGCCTCGGTCGCTGCGGCGACTGCCGGCGGCATCGCCGTGGTGTAGACGAAGGTGCGCGCGAACTGCACCAGGCCCTCGATCAGTCCGGCCGAGCCGGCGACGAAGGCGCCGGCCGTACCCAGGGCCTTGCCCAGCGTCGCCATCAGTACTGGCACTGCATCGGCGTCGAGGCCGGCCTCGACGGCGCTACCAGCGCCCTCGTCACCGAGCACGCCCAGGCCATGGGCATCATCGACCATCAGCACCGCACCGCGCTCGCGCGCCAGCTTTGACAATGGCAACAGCGGAGCAACATCGCCGTCCATGCTGAACACGCCGTCGGTCGCCAGTACGGCACCGGCCTGCGGCCGCGAGTCGAGCTGACCAGCCGCGGCGTCGACATCGACGTGGCGATAGCGCTTCAGAGTGCAACCGGCCAGACGTGCGCCATCGAGCAGGCAGGCGTGATTGAGCCGGTCCTGCACGCACAGATCGTCGGCTCCGAGCAAGGTCGACAGCACGCCGAGATTGGCCAGATAGCCGGCCGAGAACAACAAGGCGCGCTCACGACCGGTCCACTCGGCCAACGCCTCCTCCAGCGCGGCATGCGGCCGGCGGTGACCACAGACCAGGTGCGCTGCGGTGGCGCCAACGCCATGCACGTCGGCGGCCTGCTTGAGTGCAGCGACCAGCACCGGATGCCCGGCCAGACCGAGATAGTCGTTGCCGCTGAAGTTCAGCAATCGGCGACCTTCGACCAGCGCATACGGTCCGTCGTTGCGTTCCAGCACACGCAGACGGCGCAGCAGTCCGGTCTGCTGACGTTCGGCCACAGCCCGGCTCAGGCGCTGGATCAGGTCGGGTCGCCGCATCCTTCGCAGCCTAGCAGAGCCAGGCGCGCTCGGCGCGCAGCCAGGTACCCGCTACCATACGCACTGCCGCACCATCGGAAGTCCTGCAATGCGCCACAGATCGCTGTCCATGGTCCTGGTCGTCGCGAGTGCCGTGTCGATCACGCTTTCCGCTGCCGCCTCGGACCCGCCCGAAGAACCGGCAGCCGCTGCCGCAGCAGTCGGTGAGATGAAGCAATACTGGTTTGTGATGCTCAGCCGGGGAGCGCAGCTCGGGGAGCCGCTCAGCGATGAGCAGCGCGCAGAATTGCAGGCCGGTCACATGGCGCACATGGCTGCCGAACACGCGGCCGGCCGGCTGGTGCTGGCCGGTCCGTTCGGCGACGACGGCGACTGGAGGGGCATCCAGATCTACGACGCCGGCAGCAAGGATGAGGTCGAGGCGATCTGCGCTCAAGACCCGGCAGTTGCCGCTGGTCGCCTCGCCTGCTCCGTGCATCCGTGGTGGGGGCAGGTCGGCACCAGTCTCAAGTAGGCGAACTCTCCGCGAGTCCTTGGCAAGCGCCTGATTCGGGTTTCGCAAACGCGAAGTTCAAGCCGCCTCGGTGATGCCGGCATGGCAGGTACGCGATTGCGCCGGCTCCGGAGCCGGCATGGGTCGAAGACCGAGCTTTGCGAACAGGGCGTGATCGGCTTCGGTATCGGGGTTGCCCGTGGTCAGCAGCTTTTCGCCGTAGAAGATCGAGTTCGCGCCGGCGAAAAAGCACAGCGCCTGCAGCTCCTCGCTCATCGCCTCGCGCCCGGCGGATAGCCGCACCATCGATCTCGGCATCACGATGCGTGCGATGGCGATCGTGCGCACGAATTCCAGTGCATCCAGCTCGGCGGTGTCGGCCAATGGTGTGCCGGCGACCCGGACCAGACGGTTGATCGGCACCGAATCCGGATGCGCCGGCAGGGTCGCAAGCGCGTGCAGCAGTCCGGCGCGATCGGCGCGCGACTCGCCCATGCCGACGATGCCGCCACAGCAGGTCTTCAAGCCGGCATCGCGGACGTGGGACAGGGTATCCAGGCGGTCCTGGTAGGTCCGCGTGCCGATGATCTCGCCATAGAACTCCGGCGAGGAGTCCAGGTTGTGGTTGTAGTAGTCGAGTCCGGCATCCTTCAACGCCGCCGCCTGCGCCGCAGTCAACATGCCCAGCGTGGCGCAGGTTTCCAGTCCCAGGGCCTTGACCTCGCGCACCATCGCCGTGACCTGCGGCAGATCCTTGTCGCGCGGATTGCGCCAGGCAGCGCCCATGCAGAAGCGGGTGGCGCCGCTGGCGCGCGCGAGTTTCGCCTTCTCGATCACCTGCTCCAACGGCAGCAGCCGCTCGGCCTTCAGCCCGGTCTTGTAGCGCGCGCTCTGTGGACAGTACGCGCAGTCTTCCGGACAGGCGCCGGTCTTGATCGACAGCAAGGTGCTGACCTGCACCTGCGCGGGATCGAAATGGCTCCGATGCACGGACTGGGCGCGGTACAGCAACTCATGCATCGGCAACTCGAACAAGGCGAGCACCTGCTCGCGCGTCCAGTCGTGGCGCAGCGTGGATTCAGTCATCGCGGATTCGGCGCTAGTCGGGGCAACAGAGCGTAGTGTACTGTTTCGCCCTTGGTGGCAGCACAGATGCTAGGGTAGTGTTTCTCTAGCGTACGCCTGCGAACTCGATGCCGTCGCAGTCGCCCCCCGGTGCCGGCGCGGGCATGTCGTGCCGGCACCGATGACCGAGCGATCACAGCAGGCGCTGGCCATCGGCGGGGGTATCAGGAGGGTGCATAAGAGTGCGGGCTAGGCACTGGTTGTCGCGGCTGGCCGGCCGATTGCTGCCGGTGCGCTGCCTGCTTTGCGCGGCGGCCGCGGACGCCAGCGGCAGCGCCTTGTGCGCGGGCTGCCGAGAGGATCTGGCCGACAACCGGCCATGTTGTCCGAGCTGTGCCGAGCCGCTGCAGCAGCCCGAACCGCTGTGCGGCCGCTGCCTGCGCCGGCAGCCACCGTTCGACGACGCCTACGCGCCCTTTCTTTACGCCTGGCCTTTGGATGGGCTGGTGACCCGCTTCAAATTTGGCGGCGATCTGGCTGCCGGCCGCTGCCTGGCACAACTGTTCACTGAACGAGCGAAGCATGATGCGCTGGCCATACCCGCGGTGCTGGTTCCGGTTCCCCTGCACGTTCAACGACTGCGGCGTCGTGGCTATGACCAGGCGCTGGAATTGGCACGTGACATTGGCCGCGCATTGGCGATGCCGGTCGCTACCAGGGTGCTGCGACGTCTGCGCGCGACCGATGCCCAGACCGAACTGAGTTTGCGCGATCGGCGACGCAATGTCCGGGGCGCGTTTGCCGTCGATGCCGGCGCTCTGGCCAAGATTCCGACCGATCGGGGCGCGATCGCTCTGCTCGACGATGTCATGACCAGCGGCAGCACCCTGGCCGAATGCGCGCGGGTGCTGCGGCGCGCCGGCTGTCGGGAGATCCGCGTCTGGGCGATTGCCCGTGCCCCGATTGGAAAAACGTGATCTGGCGCACGATATTGCCTGCATTGCTGCGCGACGATTGCTCGCACCCCATCGTCGTGAACTATCCAATCCGTGGAGGACATCATGGCTCGTGCAGCAGGGGCAAATAGTTTTGTCATCCTCATCGCCGCGCTGTTCAGCGGCAGCGCACTCGCGGACAAGTATTTCATTGCCAACCTGGATGGCACACAGGAGGTACCACCAAATGCCTCCAGCGCAACCGGCTTTGGCCGGGTAATCCTCAACGACAGCCGCGATCAGGTTCGCATCTCGCTCGACTTCAGCGGCCTGGCCAGCAATCAGACCGCGGCGCATATCCACT
This sequence comes from uncultured Rhodanobacteraceae bacterium, assembly GCA_964522235.1. Classification (GTDB taxonomy): domain Bacteria; phylum Pseudomonadota; class Gammaproteobacteria; order Xanthomonadales; family UBA2363; genus Pseudofulvimonas. The sequence goes on along the minus strand of CAZFUH010000084.1, from coordinate 3,422 downwards.
CGCCGGGCGGTTTCGGCGTCAACGCACCGGTCCTGATCAATATCGGCAGTTCCGGCTTGACCAGCGGCACGTTCAACCTCACGGCACCGGTATCGGCCACTGAAGTCGCCGATCTGGAACGTGGCCTGTGGTATTTCAACGTCCATTCGGTCGATCTTCCCGGCGGCGAAATCCGCGGCCAGGTGCTCGCCGATTTGCCGTTCGAGGCGGTCCTGGATGGCGTCCAGGAGGTACCGCCGAATCTTGGTGCGGCGATCGGCTACGGAACCGTGTCGCTGAACGATGCAGGAAACCGCATCGCCGTCGATCTGCGATACGCGGGCCTCAGCGCGGCCATGACCGCCGCCCATATCCATGGTCCGGCGCCGGCGGGAACCAATGCCCCGGTCCTGTTCGACCTCGGCGTGCCCGGCGGCACGGCCGGCCGACTCGGCGACCTGTTCTTCACCGTCACCAGCACCCAGGCCGATGCCCTGCGCGCCGGTGAGCTGTACTTCAATATCCACACCAGCACCCTGCCGGGCGGGGAGATCCGCGGACAGATTCTGCCCGCCCCGCGGGCGACCTCGTTCATGGCGCCGCTGCGTGGCAACGAAGAAGTGCCGCCGAACGCATCAAGCGCAACCGGACTCGGCGTCATCGAGCTGCTGTCCGGTGATACCGCGGCGCTGATCTCGGTGTACTGGAACGGCGTCACCAGCGGGGTCGTTGCCGGTCACATCCACGCCCCGGCGCCGGTTGGCGTCAACGCGCCGGTGCTGTTCGATCTCGCCGCCAGCGGCGGCGCCAGCGGCGAAGTGGTCAACTTCATCACGCCGGTCACCCCGGCCCAGGTCGCCGATCTGCGCCAGGGGCATTGGTATTTCAACCTGCACAGCCCCGATTTTCCGGGCGGCGAGATTCGTGGCCAGGTGTTTCCGGCCTGGCCGCATCGAGCGTTCATGGAAGGTGGTCAGGAGGTGCCGGCCAATGCATCGACCGCACTCGGACTCGGTGCCGTGCTGCGGACACCGGCAGCCGATCAGATCGTTGCCCTGTATCTGTTCGGCGGCTTGAGCGCGCCGGCCACCGCCGGCCATATCCACCACGGCGTGATCGGCGTCAACGGCCCGATCCTGTTCGATGTCCAGCCGCCAGCGTTGATCAGCGGTGGTATCGGCCATCGCCGCTTCGATCTTGCCCCCGGCCAGGCTGAGCTGCTGCGCGATGGCGATCTCTACTACAACCTGCACAACGGCGCCTTCCCGGCCGGTGAAGTGCGCGGGCAGCTGCACGCCTACGATCTGATCTACGTCAGCGCTTTCGACTGATGCGGTCGCGCCCGAACCGGCCTTGGTGCCGGTTCGGGCATCGCGGTCCCGCCGCGGCGATGGCTCGCGGCTCGACCGAGCACTCAGCCGGACCGATCGTCACCATCGTCCTGGATCAGATGGTTCCAATATTGCCCGGGGTTGTCGAGGATGCCGCGGGTGATCTGATAGTGGTCGGTGTCTTCAAGCCGAGTGCGCTCGATCTGACCGTGATCGAACGACAGCAGGACGGCATCGGGGAAGGTCATCAGCACCGGGGAATGGGTCGCGACGATGAACTGCACCGTCCCGGTCCTTGCCAAGGCTGCCATTTGCACCAGCAAGGCCAGCTGACGTTGCGGCGACAACGCCGCTTCCGGTTCGTCCATCAGGATGATGCCCGGATTCATCCAGGCAGTGAACATCGAAAGAAACGCTTCGCCGTGCGAGCGCGAGTGCAACGACCGGCCGCCGTAACGCGCGTACGGATTGCCGAGAAAATCGGGGTCGGCTCGACGCTGTTCGAGCAGGGTCGCAAAATGAGCCTGGAACTCGGCGCGAAAGAAGTAGCCATCGCTCGGGCGACGCCGAAACGAGGCGCGCAGAATCGGCGCAAGCTCGCTGCTGGCATGCGGCGCGTACCGGTCCGACAGCTCGTTGCGGCCACCGCCGGCCACCGGCAACCCACACAGCTGGGCAATCGCTTCGATCAGAGTCGATTTGCCGGAACCGTTCTCGCCAATGAAGAACGTCACCGCGCCGTCCAAACGCAGATCGAAATCGCGCAGGAACGGCAGCGAACCTGGATAGCAGTCCGGGTCCGGTTCGGCTCCAGGCCGCAGCGAAACACGATCCAGGTACGGCGCCGCTTTCATCGATCACTCATGTCGAACAGCTCAAGCCCTTCATAGGGTTGTTTTCGCAATGCCGCAAGCCGCGTCTCGAGGTCGCCGACGTGAATCTCCAGTTTGTGACCATCCGGATCAAGAAAGTACAGCGAATCGCCTTCGCTGCCGTTGTCTTTCCAGATCGTCGCGCCACTGGCGAGGATCGCCTTGGCGCTGATCGCGAACCCCTGCGGCGATACCGAGAATGCGACGTGCGTGTAGTCGGGCCGCGGCCCGACCTCCATGTCCTGGTCCAGCGCCAGGCAGATCCAGACGTTGCCGGCTGACAGATAGGCTCCGCGCAACCATTTCGCGCGCCGCCGCAGACCGACGATCTCGGTATAGAAGCGGATCGAGCGCTCGAGGTCGCGCACCGCCAAGGTGATGTGATTGAGGCCGGTAATCACGCGTCGCTCCTGGCGATTCCGTCATTGCCGTTGTAGCGCAGAATGCGGCCGGTGACGAGTCAGCCCCTGGCGATCACAAAACTCGATGATCGCTTGCAGACAGGCGGCCGGCTGTGCCTGAAGCAACAGGTGCGGACCTGGAATATCGACCAGTGTCGCTTGCCCGGCCTGCGCGGTGAGACGGCGCCCGGTCGACGCCGGGATGAGTCGATCACCGCTACCGCGCAGGTACAACATGGGCAGACGAATAGCGGGCAGCAGAGTCGCAACATCGGCCCGCAGTGCGATCCCGGCTCGTTGCTTCAACACCGTTCGGTCGACTGCGTCCAGCGCCTCGCGAAGATGGGCCCGAAGTGGGTTGCTGCCCCATGCGCCGAACAGCAGCCACGACAACACCCACATCGGCGGCACAGCGATCGCTACGGTGTCGATCAAACCAGCGAACGGACGCAGCCATCGCAACGGAGCATGGGCAAACGACGTGCTCAGCACCAGGGCCGAGAGTCCGGGAGGCGGGCGCGCGGCAATCGCGATCGCAATCGGCCCCGAAAACGACTCGCCAAGCAGAACGAAAGGCCGATTGCGCGGCAACGCCTCGCGCACCAGCAATTCCAGTTGCTCGTAGTCGAGCCTGCGGTGCGATGGATAGGCGATGGCCTGCGCCGAATCGAATCGCGACCGCGCCAATGACAGAAACTCATTCAGCAACCGGGTCGTGCCGTCGAGTCCTGGCAACACTACGAGCGCGCAATCGCTCATACGCCGAACCGGTTCATGACATCGACAGCGCCCATTCCGCGGCCTGACCGGCATGGATGCGAGTGGTATCGAACAGCGGC
>CAZFUH010000083.1:0-13104 GCA_964522235.1 uncultured Rhodanobacteraceae bacterium | reverse complement strand
GCCGGCCGGGCCCGGGAGGCCAACCGCTTCCTGACCGACATGATCAGCCAGGCCGATCCGTTCATCAGCGGCACCAAGCCCAGCCTGGAGGACGCTCTGGATCGTGCCGCCGCAGAAATCGGCCCGCGCTTCGAGGACCAGCCCGATCTGGAGGCCGACATCCGGCTGGCGATCGGCCGCGCCTACTCGTCGCTGAACCGGCTCGATGCGGCACGCGGACAGCTCGAGCGCAGCATGGCGCTGCGCGCCAGCGCCAGCGCCGAGGAGCGCGCCGAGGTGCTGGATGCGCTGGCCCTGCTGGAATGGTCGTTCGGTCGCTACCAGGCCAGCGAGGACTTGTTTCGGCAGGCGCTTGCCGGCCTGACTCCGAGCCGGCAGCCGCGCATCGAAGCGACCGTTGCCAACGACCTCGCCGCGCTGCTCAACGAACTGGGCCGCTATGACGAGGCCTTGCCGATGGTCGAGCGGGCGCTGGACCTGAGTGCCGCTTCCGAGCAGTTGAGCCTGGCCACCCGCGCTGCCATGCATGGCAATCGGGGCTATGCCCTGCATGGCCTGGAACGCCTGGACGAGGCCGTCCTCGCCTACGGCCAGGCTCGTGCCCTGCTGGAACTCGCCCGGCCCGTCCGGCACGCGGATCACGCAATCAACTTCAACAACCTGGCCCTGGTGTTGATCGACCAGGGGCGCCACGACGAAGGCCTGCAACTGCTGGAACAATCGATTCAGATCCGCCAGCAGGTCTTCGGCGGCGAGCACCCGGTCATCGTGCAGGCTCAGGTAAACCTGGCCGTCAACTATGCCCAGGCCGGTCGCCTGGAGGCTGCCCGCGAGACCATCGACCGGGCCCTCGAACAGGCCCCGCGACAGTTCCCGGCCGGCAGTCAGGTGCTGGGTCACATCCACCGAAATGCCGCGCGTGTGCTGCTCGCCACCGGCGCCCCCGAACGGGCCGTAGAGGAGGCGGTGCGGGCACTGGCGATCTACGACAACGCCGAAGCGGTCGAGCCGGGACGGCGCGAACAGGCCAGCGAACTGCTTGCCCAGGCGCGCGCGGCGGCCGCCGCCGCGTCGATGCCCTGACCCGGTTGCCTTCCGGCCCCGGTCGACGGGCCGGCGACGGTGATCGGCGTGCTGCGCGGCGGCGCCTTCCGAAGCGGACTTGCGGGCCATGGCCCATCGCCGACCGCTGGCGTCGGCGTGGACACCTGGCGTGCGACATCGGCATCGCCTTCTGCGCCTTGCCAGGAAACGTCATCGTCGGAGCCGCCCCCGTGTCCCAGTGTTGCCGCATCACGCTTGCGCTTGCATTTCTTGCCGCCGCCCCGGTGCACGGCCAGGTGCCGGACCCGGAACGGCAGGCCTTGCTGGACCTGTATGCCGCCAGCAACGGCGCGGGCTGGACCCAGTCCAGCGGCTGGACCGGTCCGGTCGGTACCGAGTGCACCTGGTTCGGCATCACCTGCAATGGCGGACGGGTGATCGTAATCGGGCTGCAGGGCAACAACCTGACCGGGACGCTGGCCCCGGTTTCCGCGCTGACCGAGCTGGTGCAGCTGAACGTTCGCAACAATCAGCTCACCGGCACCTTGCCGACACTCACCGGGATGACGCGGCTGGCCTTCTTCCAGGTCAGCGGCAACCAGTTCAGCGGCGGCCTGCCGGTGCTCAGCGGCCTCGGCGCGCTGCACACCTTCGAGGCTGGCGGCAACCAGCTCACCGGCCCCATCCCCAGTCTGGCTGGACTGGGTTCGCTGACGGTGTTCGTAGTCGGCGGCAATCAGCTCACCGGCCCGCTGCCCGACCTGGTCGGCTTGTCTTCGCTCAGCCGCTTCGATGCCAGCAACAACCAGCTCACCGGCAGCGTTCCGGCGCTGGCCACGCCAGCCAACCTGGCCCTCCTGCTGCTCAATTCCAACCAGCTCAGCGGTTCGATTCCCCCGGACATTGCGCTGGCACCGCGGCTGCAGAACTTCAGCGCCTCGAACAATGCCCTCAGCGGAACGATTCCCGATCTGGCCGGTGCCCGGCTGGAAGTGCTGATCATCGAGAACAACCTGCTGAGTGGTCCGATTCCCGACCTGTCCGGGGCGACCTTCCTGCGCAGCCTGTGGGCCAGCGGCAACCAGCTCACCGGCGCGTTGCCGGCGTTCGCGGCCAGTCCCCAGCTGGAGCTGCTGCGAGTCTCCAACAACGCCCTGAGCGGGCCGATGCCGGACCTGTCCGCCGCCATCGCGCTGCGCGGCCTGCGCATCGACGGCAACCAGATCGCCGGCACCATGCCGGAGCCGCCGCCTGGCAACAACCTGCAGCCTGGGTTCTCGCGCCTGTGCCCCAATCCGCTGGTGCCGACGCCCAGTGCCGCCTGGGACGCGGCCACCAGCCAGACACCCTGGTTCTCGACCTGTACCGGGGTCGACGACACGATTTTCGCCGATGGTTTCGACCAGCCCCTGGTCGACCTGATCTTCGCCGACGGCTTCGAGTGAGCCTCCGTTGAAGCCGACCTGATCGGCTTGCACGGGTCGTACGAAGAATACCGTCCTGGCGCTTTCGATCTGCTGCTTCGTCGGCGCCCTGACTCAGGCCAGGTTTCCATGCCGGCACCACCATCACCAAGGGTGTGACCGCCCGCTGCAACGCCCGACCGAGGTGCGCTTGCAGGATCCGCGCCCGACTCACGTGTTTAGGAGCATGCCTATCAATCGGGAGGAAAACGTGAACCGTATCGCCACACGTGTGCTGGCACATCTATCCATTCTTGTATTCATTACCGCCGCGCCGGTACTGGCCGTGGAGCGCATCAGCGTCAGCACCGGCGGTGGCCAGGGCAACCACCAGAGCCGCTACCCGGCGATCTCGGCCGATGGCCGCTATGTCGCCTTTGAAAGCGATGCGACCACCCTGGTCGCCGGCGACAGCAACGGCGTCACCGACGTGTTCGTCCGCGACCGCCTCGCCCAGACCACCGTGCGGGTCAGCGTCAGCGCCGCTGGTGCACAATTGACCGGGCCAAGCCGGGCACCGGCGATTTCCGGTAACGGCCAGCGGGTGGTGTTTGATTCCTTCGGTGCCCTGCTGCCGGATTCCGGTTTCCATAACTGCTATCTGATCGACCGCGCAGCCGGCACCGTGATCCTGCTCGACCGCCGTGCCGACACCGGCGTCGCCGCGACCGGCGACTGCCAGTCGGCCGGCATCAGCGTCGACGGTGGGCTGGTCAGCTTCGGTTCGCCGAACCCGTTCCTCGTCCCTGGCGACACCGACGGCAATGGCTGGGTCGACGTGTTTGTGCGCGATGTCGACAGCGGCGCGATTGCCCGGATCAACCGCGGGCCCGGCGGCGTCGAAGCGAACGCCCCGGCCGATGCCCTGCGCCTGAGCGCCTCTGGCAGCCACGTCGTCTACGCCAGCCAAGCCAGCAATCTGGTGCCCGGCGACAGCAACGGCGGCCGCGACGTCTTCGTCTCCGACCTGGGCGGCAACACGCGCCGGGTCAGCGTCGGCAATGCCGGCGTGCAGGCCAATGGCATTGTCAGGCCGGTCGCAGCGCTGAACGCCGACGCCAGTGTGATGGCGTTCTCGGCCAACGCGGCTTCGTTGCCGGCGTGGAATCCCAACGTTGAATCGGTGCTCTATCTGCGCCTGCCCGACGCCGACCTGACCGTGGCGATGTCACTGCCCGTGACCGGCGCCCACGAAGGCTCCGCCGAAGAGCCCGACCTTTCAGCAAGTGGCCGCTGGCTGGTGTTCTGGGCCGACGACCAGCTGGTTGCCGGGGCCGTTGCCGCCATCTACGTCGTCGATCTGATCGAATGGACTATCGCCCTGGTCAGCACACAGCCGAACGGCCAGCCTGCTGGTGCCGGCAACCACTTCCATCCGCGCATCAGTGCCGACGGCCGCGGCATTGTCTGGACCTCCAATTCCGCTCTGCTGGTGCCGAACGACAGCAACGGCACCTGGGACGTGTTCTACGCCGACAACCCGTTGTGGGACGACACCCTGTTCGCCGACGGTTTCGAGCAGGCGCGTACTTCCGGACCCCGCCCGAGCGCACCACGATGACCTTCCCGAACTGTTTCCTGCATCGCCTGCTGTTCGTGCTGGCGACCGTATTGCCCGCGACCGCCGAGGCGGCAATCTTCTGCGTGACCAACAGCATTGAACTGCAGTCGGCACTGACCCAGGCCGCCGCCTCGCCAGACGACGACGAAATCCGCATACGTCAAGGGGTCTACACGGTGCAGCAGACCCTGATCTACAACGCCAGTACGTCCGGCTGGCTGTTCATCGAAGGCGGCTGGATCCAGGTCGACGACAACAACTGCGCCCAGCGCGGGCTATCGGCGGCGGCGACGATTCTGGATGGTGCCGGCCAGCGCCAGGTCCTGATCGTCCAGTACATCCCGGGCTCGACACCGATCATCGTGCCGCGGTTCCGGATCGCCAACCTGAGCATCCGCAACGGCGTCGGCGAGGGCTTCGTGCGTGGCGGCGGGCTGAACATGCTTTCGACCGCCAGCCACTACGTCGAGTTCTGGATCGACAACGTCATCATCGCCAGCAATAGCGGCTACTTTGGTGGCGGCGCGAGTCTTTCGGTGCAGAACGGCCTGATCCGTGTCGCCAACAGCCTGTTCGCGAACAACAGTGCACCGACCAGCGCGTTCGGTCATCTCTCCATCACCGTGCCGCAATCGGACGCTGCAAACGCGGTGGTGATCGCCAACAGTACTTTCGTCAATGGCAGCTGTCTGGGCAATACCGGCGGCGCCCGCGGCTGCGGCCTCGGCGTCGGTCTGGGGGCAACTGCGCGCATGGACATCGTCAATACGCTGTACGACAACAACGCCATTTCCGACGTCACCATCGAGGGCGCTGGCGCGGCCTACTACGACTACAGCCGCGTTCCGGTCAGCAACGGTCCGTTGACGGCAACCGTGAATCATCCGCTCAGCGGCGATCCGCATTTCGTCGACACGGCCGGACAGGATTTTCGCCTGCGCGATGATTCACCGTTCATCAACCGCGGGCTGGGCACGATTCCCGTCTACAGTTTTCTGGGCTACGACCTCACTGGCAACCTGCGCAACCGCTTTGGTGCGCTCGATGTCGGTGCCTATGAGAACCAGACCTGGGACTTCCTTTTTGAAGACGGCTTCCAGTAGCGGCCGACCCCGGGTCGCCGCTGCCGACTGGCCGCACCGAGCCATGCGCTTGCAGGCCTGTTCGGATCAACCCGCGGTCGCGGCTCGGTGAACGCCGGCGACGGCCCGCCCGGACGGGTCGGCAGCGTTGGCAAACGCCGGATCCCAGGCCAACGCCGCCGGTGACGAGCACGCAATCGACTTGCCCCCGGGCACGGTGCGCGCCGCCGAATCACCGGGAAAGTGCTGCTCGAAAATGCTCCGATACAGGTAGGCTTCCTTGGTCCGCGGCGGCTGCACGGGAAAGCGTTCGTCGGCCGCAGCCAGTTCCTGATCGCTGACCATGGCCTCAGCGTGGGCCTTGAGACCGTCGATCCAGCCGTAGCCGACGCCATCGCTGAACTGTTCCTTCTGCCGCCACAGAATCGAGTCCGGCAGCGCGCCCGCGAACGCCTCTCGAAGCACGGACTTTTCGATCCGATCCGGGCCCGCCATCTTTGCCTTGGCGTCCATCGCCATTGCGACTTCGATGAATTCCAGATCCAGGAACGGCACTCGCGCCTCGACACCCCAAGCCATCATCGACTTGTTCGCGCGCAGACAATCGAACTGGTGCAGCGCGTCAAGTTTGCGCACGCACTCGTCATGGAACGAACGGGCGTCCGGTGCCTTGTGGAAGTACAGGTAGCCGCCGAAGATCTCGTCACTGCCCTCGCCGCTGAGCACCATCTTCACGCCCATCGCCTTGATCCGGCGTGCCAGCAGATACATCGGCGTCGATGCCCGGATGGTCGTGACGTCATAGGTCTCAATGTGCCGGATCACTTCCGGCAACGCATCCAGCCCTTCCTCGAAGCTGTAGCGAAAACCGTGATGCACGGTACCCAGGGCCTCGGCGGCGATCTCTGCCGCGGCCAGATCCGGCGAACCCTCCAGGCCGATCGCGAACGAATGCAGTCGTGGCCACCAGGCCTCGGCGAGGTCGTCATCCTCGACGCGGCGACGCGCAAAGCGGGCCGCACACGCCGCCACCAGGGATGAGTCCAGGCCGCCGGAGAGCAGCACGCCATAGGGCACATCGGTCATCATCTGGCGATGCACGGCTTGTTCGAACGCGGACCGCAGCGCCTGCGGTTCGATTCGTACACCGGCAGTCGCCTCGTAGTCGCGCCAGGGCCGTTGCCAGAACTGCCGCAGCTCGCCCACTGCGCTGTCGTAGTACTGCCCTGGCGGAAACAGCGCGACATCATCACAGACGCCGACCAGCGCCTTCATCTCGGACGCGACCCAGCGCCGGCCATCACGATCCTGACCCCAGTACAGCGGGCAGACGCCGAGCGGATCGCGAGCGATCAGGTAGCGGCGCTGGCCACGATCCCAGAGCGCAAATGCGTAGATGCCGTTGAGCGAGGGCAGAAAGCCGGCACCGTGTTCGCGCCACAGGGCATTGATGACCTCGCAATCCGAGCCGCTCTGAAACGCGTACGGCCGCTGCAAGCTTTGTTCCAGCTCTCGATGATTGTAGATCTCGCCATTCACCGCCAGCGCCAGCCCCCCGTCGTCCGAGCGCAACGGTTGCGCACCGCCAGCGGGATCGACGATCGCCAGACGTTCGTGGACCAAGATTGCGCCATCGTCAACATACACTCCGCTCCAGTCCGGTCCGCGATGGCGTTGCCGGGCTGAACGCTCCAACGCCAGCCGGCGCAATGAGGCGTTGTCGCCGTCACCGCGGTCTAGATCGAAGATTCCCAGTATCGAACACATGCGGCTGACTCCCTTCGGTGAAATGCAATCGGCGAAAACGCGAACGGCCCGCACTGGGCGGGCCGTTCTTGCGCGTATCTGCTGTACCCAGACAACTACACGCCGGCCCCCGAATGGTGGCAGCGATTATTGTTGCAGTTGTTCTGGCGGCATCGGCGCAGCGTCATGGCCGGCATCCTAGCGCAGTCGCAGCCGGCGCGACAAGCGCGGCCGCCGAAGCAGCCGGCTCCACCTGAGCGACGCCGGGATACCCTGCTTTACTTCCCGCTGCTCAGCTCGCAGCACCTGGTCCAGGGGAGGCCACGGCAGTGCCGGCATTGCCGCCAAACCAGCGCCGACCCAGCCACAGCGCGACATGAACCAGCCCGATCAGTACCGGCACTTCGACCAGGGGGCCGATCACGGTCGCGAACGCGACCGGCGAGGCCAGGCCAAAGGTCGCGATTGCAACCGCGATCGCCAGTTCAAAGTTGTTGCTGGCGGCGGTGAATGCGATCGCCGTCGTCCGCGGATAGTCGGCACGAATCCATCGACCCATGGCAAAACTGATGACGAACATCAATACGAAGTAGATCGCCAGCGGCACTGCAATACGCAGCGCGTCCAAAGGCAGACGCACGACGTCGTCGCCTTTCAGCCCGAACATCGCAAAGATGGTGAACAGCAACGCGATCAGGGTGATCGGTGCAATCCGGGGCAAGAAGCGCTCGCCATACCACGCCTCGCCCTTGGCCCGGACCAGCACACGACGGGTCAGAAAGCCGGCCGCGAACGGAATGCCCAGATAGATCAGCACCGCCTGGGCGATGGTCCAGAACCCGACCTCGATGACCACGCCCTGCAAGCCGAACAGCGGTGGCAGCACGCTGAGGAAAAACCAGGCATAAACGCTGAAGAACAGGATCTGAAAAATCGAATTGAAGGCAACCAGACCGGCGACGTACTCATTGCTGCCGCGCGCGAGCTGGTTCCAGATCAGGACCATGGCGATGCAACGGGCCAGACCGATCAGGATCACGCCGGTCATGTACTCCGGGTAGTCGCGCAGAAACAGTACCGCCAGCGCAAACATCAGCAATGGCCCGATCAGCCAGTTCTGCACCAGCGACAGCATCAACACGCGCTTGTCGGCGAACACCTGCGGCAGCGCCTCGTAGCGCACCCGCGCCAGTGGCGGATACATCATCAGGATCAGGCCAATCGCGATCAGCAGGTTGGTATTGCCGATCGCCATCCGGTCCAGGCCGTCGGCAAAACCCGGCAACAGGCTCCCGAGCGCGGCGCCGGCCGCCATCGCGACAAAGATCCACAAGGTCAGGTAACGATCGAGAAAGGACAGCCGGCCGGCCGGCCGGTCAATGGCGCTCATGCCGACACCTCACGACCGATCGCACGCAGACGCTCACGCAAGGTCACGTCATCGAGTTCCTCGAACGGAAGAGACAGAAACTGCGCGATGCGTACGTTCAAACGCTGATAGGCAAGCTCGAACGCCTTGTGCAGCTCCGACTCATTGCCTTCGACCGCAGCCGGGTCGGGGATGCCCCAATGCGCGGTCATCGGGTGGCCGGGCCAGATCGGACAAGTCTCCCCCGCGGCGTTGTCGCAGACGGTGAAGACGAAGTCGATCGCTGGTGCATCGGCACCTGCAAACTCATCCCAGGACTTCGAGCGTAGCCCGCCGGTTTCATGGCCATGGTCGCGCAGGATCGCCAAGGCCATCTCATGAACCTGACCGCGCGGCCGGCTGCCGGCGGAATGGCCGACGAAGCGTCCGGAAGCAGATGAATTCAGCAGGCTCTCGGCCAGCACGGATCGGGCGGAGTTGGCGGTACACAGGAACAATACATGGCGGGACATGAGGATTCTCGGACAGCGAACGGAAAGAAGGAGGGACCAAGACCGAGTGCAAGTGGACGATCTTCGACGCTGGACACGCGTGTGCCGCCAAGCAAACGCTCGGTCGTCGTCTTCAGCTCATTGGTTGCGCCTGCATAGTTCGGCCACCAGCGGCGCACAGGCACCCAGCTCGCCGGCACAGCAGTCGCGCAGCAGGAACAGACTCAGAGCGCTGACCTGGTTCGGGTCGGCGCGATAGATGATCGAACGGCCATCGCGCTGGGCCCGGACCAGCCCGGCACCGGCAAGAATGCCCAGATGGCTGGACAGGGTGTTCTGCGGGATCTCCAACTCGCGCGCGATCTCGCCGGCCGGCAGGCCCTCAGGTTCCTTGCGCACGAGCAGACGAAACGCAGCCAAACGGGTCGTCTGCGCCAGCGCCGACAGCACTTCGATCGCGTCGATTGATTCCATATATCTAGAATAATCGAACTATTGTTCGACGGCAACTCCCGCTATTCTTCGCACGCATGAGCTTCCATCACTTCGCACCGGCCGGCCGGTAAGGCCGCCCATGACGGTCCCGCGACGTTTCCGGGCACCGATGCCGACTTTCAACAGCGCCTCGTCCGGATTCGCCGCCGGATCCCAGTGATGACAGGCGCCCAGCAATCGCTTTCGAACCATGAGCAATCCCCTGCAAGCACGCGATTTCGCGCTTGAGCCGGACGACGCCGAGCGCCTGGCCAACCTTTGTGGCCCGTTCGACCAGCATCTGCGCCAGATCGAGCTGCGTTTGGGCGTCGAGATCAACAACCGTGGTCACCTGTTCCGGGTCATCGGCGACAGCGAGCGCGCGCGCATCGGCGAGCGCGTGCTGCGCGCGCTGTATGCAGCGACCAGCGGAGAAACCTTGACTCCGAACCGACTCAACCTGCACCTGCAGGAATCGGGCATCGAGCAACTGACCGAACAGGACTCCGAACAGACACAGGAAGTCGTGATCAAGGTCAAGCGTGGCGTCATCAAGGGTCGCGGCCCCACCCAGCAACGCTACCTGCATGCGATCGCCACCCATGACGTCAACTTCGGTATCGGTCCAGCCGGGACCGGCAAGACGTATCTGGCCGTCGCCAGTGCCGTCGAGGCACTGGAGAGCAACCGGGTCCAGCGACTGATCCTGACCCGGCCCGCGGTCGAGGCTGGTGAACGTCTGGGCTTCCTGCCTGGTGATCTGAGCCAGAAGATCGATCCCTACCTGCGGCCATTGTTCGACGCGCTGTACGAGATGCTCGGGTTCGAGCGCGTCGCCAAGTTGATCGAACGCAGCGTGATCGAGATCGCGCCGCTGGCGTTCATGCGTGGACGTACGCTCAACGACGCCTTCATCATTCTCGATGAAGCCCAGAACACCACGGTCGAGCAGATGAAGATGTTTCTGACCCGCATCGGTTTCGGCTCCACCGCCGTGGTCACCGGCGATGTCACCCAGGTCGACCTGCCGCGACAACAAGGTTCCGGGCTGCGCCAGGTGATCGAAATCCTGCGTGCCGTCGAGGGTGTCTCGTTCACCTTCTTCACCAGCAAGGACGTCGTCCGACACCCGCTGGTGCGCAAGATCGTCTCCGCCTACGAGGCGCACGAGCTGGCGCGCTCACGGGAGGGGGCGGCAAGCCGACATTCCACGAACCTCGGTGCTGCTCCGGCACCGGACGCGGCGCTGCACGATCCGCAGATTTCCGAACACTAGTCGAGCGCAGATGACCAGGCAAACGCCGTCCCGACGTCCTGAGGTTCGGGTGCACACCGCCTATGCCCTGCCGCGCAGCGGCATTCCGGCGGCGGTCAGTTTTCGAACCTGGGTTGTCGCCGCCTTGGACGCTGCCGGTCACCGAGGAGCGGCCGAGGTCTCGATCCGCGTGGTCGACGGCGACGAAGGCCGTGGCTACAACCGCGACTATCGAAGCCGCGACTACGCCACCAATGTACTGTCATTCCCGGCCGATCTTGCGCCGGAACTGGGCCTGGCCCTGCTCGGCGACCTGCTGATCTGCGCCCCGGTCGTCGAGCGCGAAGCCAGGGACCAGGGCAAGCGCGTACGCGACCACTATGCGCACCTGACCGTGCACGGCATCTTGCACCTGCTCGGCCATGACCACCAGGATCAGGCCCAGGCCGATCGCATGGAAGCGCTGGAGGTGCACATTCTCGCCAGCCTGGGCATCCCCGACCCGTATGAATCAGGCACTCAAGGCCCCTCGGCGGCTTGATCGTGACCGGGTCGCGATCTACGACCCTGATTCTCACTCCTCTCCAGCCATGCCTCGTTGAGGTACACTCGTCAGCGGTGCCCCCGAGCGGGGCGTGTCCCACCGCTACATGAACGGCGAACCCCCCAGTAGTCCTTCCACCTCGCGCTCCTGGTTGGAGCGGCTCGGCCAGATGCTTGGCGGCGAACCACAAAGCCGCGAAGAACTGGTGCAAGAGCTTCGAGCCGCGCAGAACAACGGCGTGCTCGGCCTCGATACCCTGGCGATGATCGAAGGCGCCCTGCGCGTCACCGACATGCGCGTGGCCGATGTCATGGTGCCGCGCTCGCAGATCGTCGCGATCCCGATCGATGCCAATTTCGAGGACATTCTCGCTACCGTCATCGACTCCGGCCACTCCCGCTTCCCGGTGCACGGCGAAGACCACGACGAAATCGTCGGCGTACTGCTGGCCAAGGATCTGCTCAAAGTCGTCCAGCTCGGTGGCCACAGCGAATCGTTCGCGCTAGGACCCCTGCTGCGCCCGGCGGTACTGATCCCCGAAAGCAAGCGCTTGAACCTGCTGCTGACCGAATTCCGCGCCAGCCATCATCACATGGCAATCGTGGTCGACGAGTACGGAGGCGTCGCCGGACTGATCACCATCGAGGACGTGCTCGAAGAGATCGTCGGCGAAATCGACGACGAGCACGACGCCGACGACACCGTGGAAGACAATATCCAGGCCCACGGCGAAGGTTACGCGGTCAGCGCCCTGACCCCGATCGCCGAATTCAACGAGCGTTTCGGCTGCAGCTTCCCCGACGAGGACTATGACACCATCGGCGGCCTGGTGACCGCGAACGCCGGCTATGTGCCGGCGCCCGGCGACCACATCGAGATCAGCGGTTTCCGCTTCCAGGTGACCCAGGCCGACGACCGCCGCGTGCACCGGTTCCAGCTCGAACTCGGCGTCTGATGCGCTTGCTCACCGCAGCTCGCGCGCTGCTGCTCGGCGCCGCCACGATCTGCGCGCTGACTGCACTCACGGCAACCGCGTCCGAGGTCGAGACCGCTGCCGCCGCCGAGGACATCGAAGATGCCCAATCAGCATCCACTGCGGTGTGGCTGGCGACCATTGCCCCCGGCGAAGAGTACTGGGCGCGCTTCGGTCACAACGCGCTGATCCTCGTGCCGGAAGCGGACGATCGTGCAATCTCCTACAACTTCGGCTACTTCGATTTCACTCAGCCGCATTTTCTGCGCCGGTTCCTGCGCGGTCGCGTGTACTACCAATCGCTGGCCCTGCTGGCCTCGCGCGATCTACCCGGGTACGCAAGCGAGAACCGATCGGTGTATCTGCAATCGCTGGCGATGACGCCGACACAGGCCTGGCGTCTGCACACCGAGCTGGAGCGCTCGATGCGACCCGAGCATCGCGACTACCTGTACGACTACTTCACCGCCAACTGCTCGACCCGCCTGCGCGATGCCCTCGATCTGGCGCTGGACGGCGAGCTGCGCCGTCAGACCAGCGGTCGTTCGCGCGGCTATACCTACCGCATGCATGCCCTGCGTCTGGCCGAAGGCAACTTCTGGCTGGGCCAGGGCATCGATCTGGGACTCGGACCCTATGCCGATCGACCACTGAGCTTCTGGCAGGAAATGTTCATCCCTGAGCTGATGCGTCGACATCTGCGCGAAGTCCAGCACCCAGATGGCAGCGCCCTGGTCGCTGCGGAATCGATCTGGTTCGACAGCGGCCAGTCAGCGCCGCCGGAACTGCCGCGCAATAGGTTGCAGTCGTTCGCACTGACCGGACTGGCCCTGGCCGCACTGATTCTCTGGCTGTCCGGACATGCCCACGGACGCCGGGCGCAGGCCGATCCCGCGCGGCGTTCGCGGCGCAATGCCGATCGCGTTCTGCGCGGTCTTGGCAGCAGCCTGCAGCTGCTGTTCGGCCTGTCCGGGCTGGTTCTGCTCTTGCTCTGGCTGGCCACCGATCACATCGCCGCTCACGGCAACGAAAACCTGCTCCTGCTCAGCCCGCTCAGCCTGCTGCTGGCACCGCTATGGCTGCGCCGCCGCCGCGGTCGCTT
>CAZFUH010000082.1:0-13104 GCA_964522235.1 uncultured Rhodanobacteraceae bacterium | reverse complement strand
TACGCTCCGACACGGCGGGTACGTCGGCCGAACACGGCATCGAGACATTCGACGATCCTCTGCCAATGATCGTCATCGTCGGCCTCGCCGAGTCGGGGATCAACGTCGGCGAAACCTCGGACGACGCTGCGACCTTTCGCGACCAGGCCAGTGAGGATGTGCGCCGGCTCGGTCTACTGTTGTTCCAACTCCTGGTTTGCGACCTCGATGCGCGGGTGGCGCCGGGCTGGGAGCGGCGCATCGACGACACGCTGTTGTGCGAAGACATCGCCGCCGCCTGCAATGATGACCCCAGCATGCGTCCGCGCGATGCCGGCGAACTCGCCGCGGCTCTGCGTGCTCTGCCGCAACGCCATCAGCAGCGCGCGATGCGCGCAGCCGATCAAGCTCTGTTGGCACGACAACAGCGCGCCCTGGCCCGTGCCCGGCAGCGCCGGCGCTGGGCCGTGGCTCTGCTTGCCGGCATGAGCGTGTTTACGGTCACCAGCCTGCATTTGCTGCAGCAGGCGCGGCAGGCACACGAGCAGGCGCTCAGCGCGCAGGCCTCGACCGAGGCGATCAACCAATTCCTGATTCACGATCTGATCCGCCAGGCCGAGCCGTTCTACGGTCGTGGTGCCGATGTTCGTCTGGTCGACCTGCTGGCACCGGCCGAGGCGGGTATCGCAGCGCGTTTTGGCGATCAGCCCGAAGTGGCGGCGAGAATCAGTCGCGCGCTCGGCCAGATCCGCCTCGGTCTGGGTGAATGGGACCATGCCGAGACCCTGCTGGCGAACAGTCTTGCGCTTGCTGGCGCGCACTGGCCGCCGGGTCACCCGGAACGGGCGGCGACCCAATTCGAACTCGGCGACCTGCTGGTCCGCCGTGCGCGATTTGCCAACGCACGTGCCTTGTATCTGGACGTGCTCGCGGTGCAGGAGCAGCGCTTCGGCCGCAACGGGGCCGACACGCTGTGGACACGCACACAACTTGCCTGGCTCGACCATGAACTCGGTGACTCGGCCGGCGCTGCCGCAGCACTGGAAGCGATCGTGCAGGCGGCGCAGACGGCGACAGAGCCGGATCAACCCCTGATCGATCTCGCCGAACACTATCTTGCCCTGACAGAAACCGAGCTCGGTCGCTGGGACACGGCGCAACAGCGCTACCTGGACCTGCGTACCCGCGTTTCCGGCTGGCGCGGAGAGGACCACCCGGCCGTTGCCCAGATCGCGCGCAATCTGGGCGCGCTATGGGTCGAGATGGGCAAGACCGGAGCCGCGATCGAGCTGCTGCAAGAAGCGCTCGCCAGCATGAGCGAGCGGCTCGAGCGCAATCACCCCGAAGTGATTGCCTTGGAAGCAGAACTGGGCACGGCTCTGCTTGAGCACGGCCAGTTCGAACGGGCGCTGCCGATTCTTGCAGCCGCCGGCGACAATCGGCGCAGTCTGCTCGGTATCGGGCACGATCGCACCCGTCACACCTTGAGCCGGCTGACCCAGGCGCTGCACCAAACTGGCGAGCACGACCAAGCCGCGGCCCTGGCCGCGGAGATCGTCACCGCATCCGACGATCATCTGGGGCCGGAACACCCCGAAAGCGCCCTGTTCCGCTTTCGCCATGCCGAATTGCTGGCCGAGCTGGGCGATGTCAGCGCTGCCCGGACGCAGATCGAACATGCCTGGCAGGCAACCGAGCAACGCTACGGCGCCGCGCATCCGCGCAGCCTTGCCATGCGTCTGGCTCTGATCGAACTGGATCTCGCCGGCGACCGTCTCGACCACGCGCAGGTCAAGCTTGCGGCCCTGCCCTCTGAAGCCCTGACCGCCCTGCCCGAGCAACACCCGATCCGCCGTACCGCCGAGCGAATCCACACCCGACTCAACGCGACGGCGGCGCACTGAGGCGCAGCGCAGGGGGACGGGCATCGACTCAATGGTCAAAGCCGTGGCGAAACAGCGGATCCTGGCTGAAGTCGATCCGGTAGTCGGTGCCCGAAGCACTGCTGACGGTGAACGTCGGCAGCGGCTGATCGTCGTCCAGGGTGAATACCTGATCCAGCCCCGTCCAGTAGGCGCTATTGCCGTACAGGGCCTGTGCCAGGCCAGATCCGCCCGACGCGTTGCCATCGCTGTCGGCCAATGCAAACAGAGTCACCTTGATCTCAATCGGCTCGCCGAAGGTGAATTCGACACGCCGATTGATCGTCCCTTCCTGGCTGCCCGTCGTCGCACCGTTGGAATGAAGGGTGCCGCTCAAGTTCGCGACAAAGCCATCGAACGCCGTGTCGGCCTCGAAGCGTGCGAAGTACTGAGCGTTCGCCGATCCGGGCTGGTCCGGCTGATCACCGATGTTATAGCCACTGGCGTGCAGAGAGCCGTCCGCGCGTACTCGGGCGAAGAAGTAACCCATCGTGCCCGGCGGCACGGCTGCCTGGATCACCAGGGTATCTTCAAACTCCGCCCTCGCCGTGGCCTGACTGCCGATTGCGCCTTCGCTGTTGTGATAGGCATTGACCTGCAGTCGTCCATGACTGACCTGCGCCGAGGCGATTGCCAACGAGTAGACGTTGTTCGGCGGAGGACCGACAAAGACCCGGGTGATTGATTCGGCTGCCTCCTGGGTGCCCAGCATGGAACGAAACTCACCATCGGCCTCGACGATCACCCGTACGCCGAATTGTGCCAGGGCGGGCGTTGCCATCAGCAGCAGTACCAACCCGGCTACCAGGCGCAGTGGTCGTTGACGACCTCGCTGGCAACTCGAGTTGGAACCAGCGATCGGCAATCGGGTCTTAGGATATTGTTTACACATATTCGAACCTCCCTGGTACGGTGAAGTGGCGGCCAGAGCTCGAAGCCGTGATCGAAGACCCGATCCTTCAGCGCCACCGCCAGGGTGCTGCGAATCACACTTTTCCAGCCATTGGTAAAACCGCTGCTGGCCGAGACGACGGCACGCACTGGAACGAGCGCCTGACATGACCGCCTCCAATCTGTGTACTGGCGCTCAGCATCCACCGGCACGAATGGTCTGTCCCGACCTCGGCCGGAAAAATTCATGACCCAAACATTCCAATTATTTTCAGCCAGTTGCGATACCGGAGCACGGTGGATCCAGGGCATCGTGGGGGCGGAATGCGTTGACAACTTGCCAAGCCGGCCGCGGCGACCTACCTTGAGTGCACCGTTCGCCCGGCCCGCCGCGAGTCCTGCCCGCCATGCCCGAGCCGTCGCCTTCGCTCCCTGACGCCCTGCATATCTGGCGCTTTGCCGGTGTCCGCTTCGACGAGCGCACCCTCGAAGTCGAGCACGACGACGGCCGCGTCGTGCCCCTGGAGCGCAAGCCCAACGATGTCCTCCGGCACTTGCTGCGCCACGCTGGCGAGGTCGTGACCAAGAACGAGCTGCTCGATCAGATCTGGCCCGGCCGCTACGTCACCGAAGGCGTGCTCAGCAAGCACATCGCCCGCTTGCGCCGCGCCATCGGCGACGAGCAACAACTCATTCTTCGCACGGTGCCGGGACTGGGTTATCGATTGGTGGCCGAAGTCAGTCGTGTACCGGCACCGCGTTCTCCAGAGTTTCCAGCCCTGGAGCTGCTCGCCGGCCAGCGCTTGGAACAGCGGCCGAACTGGCGCCTGGAACAGCGCCTGGGCCGCAACCGCAGCATCGAGGTCTGGCGCCTTTGCCAGGTCGACAGCGGCGAGCAGCGTGTCTTCAAACTATGCAGCGACGAGGCCGACCTGGTCTCGCTGAAACGCGAGATCACCATCTCGCGCCTGCTGCGCGAAGGTCGCAGCGAGCAGGAAACGGGCAATGTCCCAGTCATCGACTGGAACCTGGCTCATAGCCCGTACTGGATCGAGCTACCCTGGCTCGAAGACGGCTCCCTGATCGAATGCTGGCAGTCACGATCCGGAACGTGGTCACTGGCCGAGCGCATCACCCTGGCCGCCGACATCGCCCATGCCCTGGCGCGAGCACATGAGGTCGGTGTCCTGCACAAGGATCTCAAGCCGGCCAATATCCTGATCGACCGCAACGAAGCCGGCAAGCCGGTGCCGAAACTGGCCGACTTCGGCAGCGCCCGCCTGCTCGACCCCGAACGCCTACCGGAACTGGGCATCACCCGTCTCGGCTTCACCCAGCCGGCCACCGGCTGGAGCGACACCGGCGGCACGCCGCTGTACCTGGCGCCAGAGGTGATCCGCGGCGGCCCGTTCACCCTCGCCTCCGACCTCTACGCGTTCGGCATCGTGCTCTACCAATTGGTCATTGACGACTTGTTACAGCCGCTGGCCGCCGGCTGGGAACGCGGCATCGATGACGAGCTGCTGCGCGAGGACATCGCCATCCTGGTCGAGGGCGACCCGACTCGCCGCGTCGCCGACGCCGGCGCGGTCGCGCAGCGCCTGCGCAGCCTCGATGCCCGCCGCAGCGAACGCGATCACGCTCGGCGTCTGGCTGCCGAGGCCGAGCAGGCCCGCGTCGGCGCCGAACGCGCGCGCCGCCGGCGCAACCTCGCCACCGCCTTCGCGGCCATCCTGCTGCTGGCCCTGGTCGTCACCGGTGCCATGTTCCTGCGCGCCCAGGCTGCTCTCGAGCTGGCGCGTAGCGAAGCCGAGCGTGCAGACCGACAGGCGGCGCAGGCGGCGGCGGTCAGCGAGTTTCTGACCCGCGACCTGCTCGCAATGGCAGATCCGTTCGTCTCCGGCGAGCGCGACCTGACCGTGCGCAAAGCCATCGAGTTCGCGCGCGGAACCATCGCCCAGCGCTTCGCAGCGCAACCGGAAACCGCCGCAGCCGTACGTTTGCGCATCGGCCTGTCCCTGCAACGTCTGGGCGAACTCGAGGGCGCCCGCGCCGAGCTGGCGCAGGCGTTGACAGACAGCCAGGAGCCAGAGCTGCGCGCCAACGTGTTTCTCGCGATGGCCGCCCTGGATGAAATCGATGACCGCTCCGATTCGGCCCTTGCCAACGCCAACGCCGCCCTGGAACTGGCCGGCGATGATCTGGCCTTGGTGTTTCGTGTTCGATCACGACTGGCTTGGTTGAACTACCGAAACGGTGACTACGCACTGGCTCGGGTGCAGTTTGAATCCCTGCTGGCCGAGCTTTCAACGGCCTCACAGGATGTCGACGACATCGAACTGGTCGAGGACGTCCGCGGCTCGTTGGCCAACGTCCTGACCGAGCTGGGCGACAACCACGAAGCCGAACGCCTGTGGCAAACCATCGCCGAAGCGCGCGCACAGCGCTATGGCGCCGGTCATCCGACGACTCTTTACGCCCAGCGCCATCACGCCCGGGTTCTCAGCCGACTGGAACGCCACGACCAGGCGATCACCCTGTTGCGCCAGGCCCACGACGACGCCTTGGCGGTGCTCGGCGGCGAACACAACGACCGACTGCACACCTTGAACGAACTGGCGACGGCACTGCAGTACGGTCGCCAACTTGAGGCGGCGCTACCGTTGTTCGAGGAGCTGGTCGAGACCCGTCTGCGCGTTAACGGCGAGCGTCATCGCAGCACCCGCACGGCAATGAACAACTACGCGATGATCCTCAATCTCAGTGAACGCCCGGATCAGGCGCAGCACTGGTACCGACGCGCCTATGACGCTGAGGTTGCGGAACTGGGCGAGTCACACCCGGACACCCTGATCCTCGCCCACAATCTGGCCCGAACCCTGCGTGCAACCGGCGAGATCGACCAGGCCGAGGCCATGCAGGTACGCAACCTGGAGTTGGCACGCGAACTGCTGCCGCCCGATCATTGGCAACTGGCGATCTATATGGCCACCCTGGCCGAAACCCTGGAGCTGCAGCAACGGTTCGATGAGGCCCTGGCACAGGCACTGCCGGCTGCCGAAATCATCGAGCAGACGTTCGGAGCCGATCATGCGCGTAGCCGTCACGCCGTCCAGATCGTCGAGCGGTTGCGCCAACGAAGCGCCGAACCACCCTGAACGCCGCGCTTTCAAACCGGCGCAAACGTGAACGCATCGAATCTAGTCCCGACCCGCCCTCGTTGGAGCGCGGGCCTTGGACCCTGATCCATCTTATCTGCGCACGCAGTAGCCTCCCGAAGCCGGCGTTCGGGCACAACGCTCGGCAGCCTGGCATTGAGCGTTGCGAGTACACGAGGACGTGCAGCGCAAGGCCCACAACGCTTCGCTTGAACAGAACAACCCGCACATGCCGGTGTCACGAGTGCAACCGAACAAGCGGCCCATGGCATTGCAGTCGACATACGAGCTAGACGAATAGGCTCGACACTGCTGCGCCCCCGTACACTCGCGATTGCTTGAGCACGGCGTGCGATTTTGCGCCAGTGCGGAACTCGCGCATATGAGCAGCACGAACAACGCGAGCAAGCAAGAACGGCCGCTGCACTTGCTCGCTTGCACAGGGAAATGACCCGCTGACCGCTTCGTATTTGAATCGCACATCGTAGTTTCTCCTACTTGTTGTTGAATTTGCAGGTACTCGTCGCTCCGAGTACCTGCTGCCAAGGCTTGCGCGTGGACAGGCCGACGTTGTCGCGTGCAGCGCCCGCTCATCGAAGCGCCAGCACCCCGAGCGGAATGAGCACAGCAACAACCGCGAACAGAACCGACAAAGCAGGAACGAGACATCGTCGAGACTCCGATGGCGGATGGGCGTGCAACATGGCCATCTTCATCACCCTGCCGGCCTTGGTCTCGACTTCCTGCGGAGAAAGTCATGACTGAAATATTCCCTTTCAAAGCAGCGCTTTGAAACCTCAGCCTGGATGGTTCTCGCGACGGTTGCCGGCAACCTGCCGACGAGCATCCGGAGCCTGGGCGGAAGTGGCGCCAACAACGGCCTATCCCGGCTGCTGCCGGCGTCAACACTGAGGCTATACGTTTCCACCCGAGTTTCCGTATGGCCGGAGCACAGCAACCTGCTCGGGAACGACAGCGACTACGGCTGCCCACAGACATTTCCGCAGGGCCTGGAAGGACTGCGCATCAACGCACCGAACGGCGGATTCGGCGGCGGTTCCTGGGGCATGGCCCAAGGCGTATGGCTGGGACTGCTGATTCCGCTGGCGGCCAGCCAGCCGCATTCCGGCAACCAGCAGATCCGCTTCCGGGTCAATCCCGATATCGGCGTCGTTGGCTATCCATCCGTGCCCCTGCTGGTCAACAACGATGTCCTGTTCCGGCATTCGCTCGAAGACAATCAGCTGGTTCTGGACATCTGCACGGTCGCGCCGATCCCGAACGGCTGCTGACCGTCGCCGCTGGTCGATCGCAGCGATACCACGAGGTCGTGAGCGGGGTTCGACTAGGCATCGCCGTTCGCGCGTCCTGCACCAGGCGTCATCGACGTGCGATCGGCATTGGCGGCACTGCGGCTATCCTTGCGAGCATGGATTCGCTGACCCAGATCGTACTCGGTGCCACCGTTGCCGCCGCCTGTGTGCCGGCCGGGCATCGCCGGCGAGCGTTGCTGCTCGGTGCCGCGCTCGGCACCCTGCCGGATCTCGACACCCTGCCCCTGCTCCTGATCGATGATCCGGTGTTGCGCATGGTCTGGCACCGGGGACCGTCGCACTCGCTGCTGATGCTGGCACCACTCGGCCTGCTGCTATGGTGGTGGCTGCGCCAGTGCTGGACGCCGGTGCGCGAGGCGCCGGCCGCGTGGTTGCGCGCGATTCTGCTTGCCCTGCTCACGCACCCTCTGCTCGACGCGTTGACCGTCTACGGAACGCACCTGCTGTGGCCGCTACCGATGCCTCCGGTGATGGTCGCGAGCGTGTTCATCATCGACTTCGGCTATACGCTCTGGCTGCTGCTCGCGGTGATCGCCGCAGCCTGGCTCGGCCCTCGGCCCGCCGCACGAACCTGGCTGGTCGCCGGACTGAGCCTGAGCAGCGCATACCTGGGTTGGTCGGTGATCGCCAAGACCCTGGTCGAACGCGAAGTCGAACGCAGCCTGGCGACGCTTGGGCTTTCCGAAGCCGCGCGGTTTTCGGTGCCGATGCCTCTGAACACCGTGCTCTGGCGCATCGTCGCAATGACGCCGGACGGATATCTGGAAGGTGAACGTTCCCTGCTTGTCGACCAAGGCCCGATCCGCTTCCGCTCGTATCCGATCGACCCGGAGATCATGGCAATCGCACTGGAAACCCAGGCCGGTCGCCGGCTGGCCTGGTTCAGCCGCGGCTTCATCAAGGCCGAGCGTATCGGCGATCGGATCCTGATCTCGGATCTGCGCATGGGCCGAGAACCGTCCTATGTCTTCCGCTTCGCGGTTGCTCAGCAGCACAAGGACGGCAGTTGGCTCGAGATCGCGCCGGAACAAGTGCGCATCGACTGGTCGGCGCAACGCCGTCTGGCCGCAGTCTGGCGGCGCATCTGGCACCAGCCCGATGCCGACTCATTCGACGCTCGCGATGGCGGCGGTGAAGTTCCTGCGCTGCAACACTGATTTTTCCGATTTCATCGCACAGAGGAAACACTTGCACGTCCGGCGCAATTGCGGATACTGGGACTACGAACCCGGCCTGGCGGCCGAGGGTTCGGCCGATGGTGGTGACACGGGTTGCCGACGGCGTCGCCATCCAGGTCAGGGGGCGTGCCGCCGAGATCCATCCAGGGAGGGATCTTCTCCATGAACGGCTGTCGTTCTCTTTTCCCCACCGCTGTCGTATCGATCCTCATGTCCGCTGGCGTCGCCGCCTTGCCGCCGGCCGGCGGTGGTGGAGTACAACCCCACGAGTACCACGACGAGATGCCGCTGATGGTGCGCACCGCGATCGAGCTGGAACTCGAACGCAGCGCTGCCGAGTTGACCGCGCGCGGCCTGCTGCCGGAGCCGCGCGGAGCGCTGACCCCATTCAGCCTCGGCTGGCCCTTGCGCGCCGGGCCCGGCTACGGCTTCCAGAACTATCACGGCATTTCCAACTTCGTCGATCTGAATCCGTCGTTTCCGAACCAGCTGCTCGACTACACCTGTGGCACCCGCACCTATGATCTCACCAGTGGCTACAACCACGCCGGCATCGACTACTACCTGTGGCCGTATTCGTGGCGGCTGATGGATCAAGGCCATGTCGAGATCGTCGCCGTCGCGCCGGGCACGATCCTGGCCAAGCACGACGGCAACGATGACCGCAGCTGCGGCAGCCATACCGGTCCGATGTGGAATGCCGTCTATGTCCAGCACAGCGACGGCAGCGTCGCCTGGTACGGCCACATGGTGCGCAACTCGCTGACCAGCAAACCGGTCGGTGCGACCGTGGCCGCTGGCGAGTATCTCGGCCTGGTCGGCAGCTCGGGGTTCTCGACCGGCCCGCACCTGCATCTGGAGCTGCGCTCTTCGAACACGGGTGGCGCGACGATCTATGAACCCTATGCCGGCGCCTGTCGGGCCGGCGACAGTCTGTGGACCTTTCAGCGCGAGTACCACGACACGGCATTGAACGGCATCGCCGTCCACGACGGCGAGCCGAGCATGGCGGTGCCCTGCCCGAACCCGACTCAGGAACAGCCGCGCTTCGCCCGCATCATCCCGACCGGCACACGGGTGTATCTGTCGATCTACTTCCGCGACGAAGTGCCCGGTGCCGATGTCACGACGCTGCGGCTGTACCGGCCGAACGGCACCTTGTACCACCAGTGGACGAAGGCGGCGCCCGGGCAGTTCTATTCCGGCTCGTGGTGGTGGTGGTGGTGGGAGTTCGGTGACGTCGCCGACCGCATCGGCAAGTGGCGCTTCGAGGTCGACTTCCGCAGCCAGACCCTGGTCCGGCACTTCTGGTACGGCGACATCCTGTTCGCCGACGACTTCGACGAGATTCCGCTGTAGCTGCCATCCTGGCCGAGCTGGCCGAAGGCATCGCAGTGAAGATGGCAAAGCGAATGTCGTGCTTGCACGACCGTGAACCCGCAGCCACACTCAACCGAACTCGTCCACAACGGACGAATCTGTTGGGGTACTGAGGTGTCGACGACGCGATGGCAGCAGGCACGGGCGTTGTTCGACGCCTTGATCGAGGAACCCTCGTCTGGCTGGGAAGAACGTCTTCGGCAGCTGCTGCCGGACGATGCTGCGCTGCGTGCCGAGGTGCGCAGCCTGCTCGATGCCGATCTCGCGGCACGCGCGCAACCCAGTCGAATCGGCGAGCACTCCGGCGATCTCCTCGGCGAACTGGCCGAGCACCAGGAACAGACACACGTCGATGCCTGGATCGGCCGGCTACTCGGCGTCTGGCGCATCACCCGCAGCCTTGGCCATGGCGGCATGGGCCGGGTCTACCTCGCCGAACGGCAGGACGGCGAGTTTCGCCAGCAGGCCGCAATCAAGCTGCTGCGTGTCAGCGACGATGAACCGGGGCTGCAACGCTTTCTCGCCGAGCGGCAGATTCTGGCCGGCCTGGAACACCCCGGCATCGCCCGCCTGCTCGACGGCGGTCGCAGCAGCAACGGAACCCCATGGTTTGCGTTGGAATACGTCGATGGCGTCACGCTGCCGGCCTGGTGTGACAGTCAGCGATTGTCTGTGCGCGCGCGAATCCGGTTGTTTCTCGATGTCTGCACCGCCGTCGCCCATGCCCATGAACAACTGATCATCCACCGCGACCTGAAACCGGGAAACATCCTGGTCGACCGAACCGGCCAGGTGAAGCTGCTCGATTTCGGCATTGCCAAACTGCTGCAGCAAGACAGCGAGCACACCGGCACAGCCCTGCGTGCCTACACGCCAGACTACGCCGCCCCGGAACAGATTCGTGGCGAACGCATGGGCACGACGGTCGACGTCTACGCCCTGGGCGTGGTCCTGTATGAGCTGCTGACCGGTTGCAAGCCGTATCGCGTCGAGGCGCGCACGGCACCGGCCATCGAGCGCGCTATTCTGGAACAACAGCCAATCCGGCCAAGCCAGGCAGCGGCAACGACGAGATCGTCCGACAACAACGACGATCGCGACAGACACGCCGAGGCTCGGGGCTTGAACGCGGCAGCGCTTGGAAAGGTCCTGCGCGGCGATCTCGACGCGATCGTCCTCAAAGCCCTGCGTAAAGAACCCGAAGCCCGTTACCGCTCGGTGGTCGAACTCGCTGACGACCTGCGCGCCGTACTCGAACATCGGCCGGTGATTGCGCGTCGTGGTGAGCGACGTTACATCGTGCAGCGATTTCTGCGCCGCAATTTACTTGCTGTCGGCCTGGCGACTACCGCTGTGCTGGCGCTGACCATTGGTCTGGTTGCTGCGATCGATCAGGCGCGCGAAGCAACTCGGCAGCGCGACAGTGCCCAGCAATCCCTGCGCTTCATGACCGGACTGTTCACCAACGCCGATCCCGGTCGCCGAACCAGCACCGAACTGACGGTCGAAGATCTGCTTGACCAGGGTGCGCGTGAGATTGGCGATGCCCTGGCTGGAAACGTCCCGGCGCGCATCGACCTGATGCTGGCAATGACCACTGGCTACATCGGTCTGGAGGCACTCGACCGGGCCAGCGAACTACTGGCCGAAGCGCGAGCCCTCGCCGAGACCGAAGACGACCGAATGCGCCTGGCCACGATCCGTTTACACGAATGCACGATCCAATCGCAACGCTTTGAGTGGCAGGGCTGCGAAAACCTGGTCGAGGAAATCGAAGGTGAGATCCGACCCGGCAGTCCCGAGGGCAACGAATTGCTGTCTTCGGCCTTGGCCATCCGTGGCCATATGCGTTCGTTTGTCCGCGAGTGCGAGGATGCCGAGGTCGACCTGCGCCGGGCAATCGATCTGCTGCCGGTCTCGGAGCACACACTGCGCTTGCGCGTGCGCCTGAGCAACGACCTTCAGTACTGCCTGATGCGACTGGGTCAGGTCGAGGAGGCCGAGGCCCTGGTCCGAGCCCGGCTGCTGGAGCTGGAACACGCCAGCAGGCCACAGCCTCGCCTGCTCGCCGACATGCTCGGCGCATTGAGCGACACGCTGCGGGGTCGTGACCGTGATGACGAGCGCATCGAGCTGCAGCGCGAGGAACTCCGCATCGTGCAGTTGCTGTATGGACCGGACAGCCTTGCGGCAATCAATTCGCTCGCACATCTTGCTCAGAGCCTGGCGTCGGCTGGACGTTGGCACGAAGCCGTAGAGACGCACACTCCGGTGGTTGCCTACTTTCGCCAGCATGGTTCGCCCGACCCCGGAAAGGTCGCCACCATCATCGGCAACTCGGGTGTATTTCACCTTTGGAGCGGCAACCATGAACAGGCGCTGGCGTTGTTCGAAGAATCTCTGGAGCTCCTCGACAACGTCGATATGCCAGCCTTTCGCGCCGCCTTCCTGCGCTGGTACGCAAATGCGCTGCTGCTCGACGGACGCCAGCTGGAGGCCAGGCAGGCGATCGAGCAGGCCATGCCCCTGGATCTCGACTATCTCTCACCCGATCCCCTGACGATGGCGCGGATGCGCGGGGTCTATCACACCCTAGCCCTGCTACAGGGTAGCGGACCGCTGCCCAAAGATTTCTGCGCTGGAATAGACAAGGACAACGAAGTATTCGCTGCGTCCAGTGACGCGAACAGCAACGACGCCGCATTCGGGCGCTTCCTGGGCAACCAATGCCGGCGACTGCTCGTTCGCTCATCAGCAACCGCAAGCACCGAACTGGATGCCGACAGCGAGTGGCTGCAAGGCCTGCCGGAAACCGACGTGCGCCGACGCATGGCGATCATGGTCATGTCCACACTCGATGACCAGCTCCAGTAGCGAGCCTGCTCGAACAGCGCTCAATCGATATCATCGTCGACTTGGTACTTCGATGCGGTCTCGGCGCAGATCGCGGCGAGCTCGACGAGCAGATCGGGAGCATGCTGCCCAACATGGTCCCGGATCAACGGCGGCGCGGCATCGGCTTCCAACATCGCGATTACATCGGAACGCAGGGCCGGATCATCTGGACAATGCAATGAGAGAATCTCCGACCACGTCCGACGATCGCTTTCGACGGCGGCATCGAACAACACCCTCATCCTCCGCCAGCGCTCCGGTTGCATACCTGCGTCCCTCTCCCAAGTCTGACCTTCTGGCACACAGCGACCAGGCTAGTGTGGTGCGTCGGAAGTTTGGTGCCTTTATCGCGCCGTGGATTCGGTCC
>CAZFUH010000081.1:0-13176 GCA_964522235.1 uncultured Rhodanobacteraceae bacterium | reverse complement strand
TGTTCTTGGCCCTTGTGAGCCGGTTCGATCGCCAGACCGAACATCGGCTGGGGAAAGTCGATCGGCTTGAGATGGATATGGTCCTCATCATGGCTATCGTGCAGCACCGCATCGAAGTGGATATCTTCGATTTTGGCGACCGCTGCGATATCGCCGGGAACGGCGACGTCAATCTCAGAGTGTTCCTTGCCCTTGAGCTTGAACAGATGGCCGACCTTGAACGGCTTGCGGCCGTCGTCGATCAACAACTGCGTGTCCCGGCGCACGGTTCCCTGGTAGACGCGAAAGACGCTGAGCTTTCCAACAAATGGGTCATTGACGATCTTGAACACGTCGGCGACCACGTGCTTGTCGGCGTCCGTCACGGTTCGGAACGGCTCGCTGCCGGCAGCGCCGGTCTTGACGAACAGCGGCGGATTGGCCTCGCCTGGGTGCGGCATCAGCTTCTCGATCAGTTCCAGCAACTGCCCGACGCCGGCGCCGGTGCGTGCGGAGACGAAACAGATCGGGATCAGGTGGCCTTCGCGCAGGCATTGTTCGAAGGCGTCATGCAGTTCCTGTCCGGAGAGGCCGGCCTCACCCTCCTCCAGGTAGCGACCCATCATCGACTCGTTGATCTCGACCACCTGGTCGATGATGCGCTGATGCGCCTCGGCGACCGACGAGAAGTCGCTGTCGCCGTCGGGCTGGAAGAAGCAGTCGACGACGCTGCTGCCTCTCCCGGACGGCAGGTTGATCGGCAGACATTCAGCACCGAACGTCTCGCGCAGCTGTTCGACCAGCATCTCCAGGTCGGTTTCCTCCTGGTCAATCTTGTTGATCACCAGCAGGCGGCATAGGCGCCGAGCCCGGGCATAGTCCATGAGCCGCTGGGTTCCGTGCTCGATACCGCTGCCGGCATTGACGACGACGGCGCAGGTTTCGACCGCGGCCAGGGCCGACAAGGTTGGGCCACGGAAATCGGCATATCCTGGGGTATCGATCAGATTGATGTGGATGCCGCCATGATCGATGCTGGTGATCGTCGAGTTGATCGAGTGGCCGCGCTCCTTTTCCATCGGATCGAAGTCGGAGAACGTGGTGCCGCGTTCGATCGAGCCTGCCGTCTGAATGGTGCCGCCGGCCTGCAGCAGGACTTCGCAGAGTGTGGTTTTGCCGGCGCCGGAATGGCCTACGAGTGCGATATTGCGGATCTGCTCGGTGCGATGGCTCATACGGCGTCCTCTTGTGTTGGGGCAAAGTCAGCCCGTTCAGCATGCGCAGACGGAACGGATTTGCAAGGGGGGGTGCACAATCATCATCGGTACATGGATTTTGCACGGGAACCGGGGGATTGCCGGGAAATGATCAGCGCATTGATGGTGCACGGAGCCGGTGGCGGTGGCTGGGAGTGGCTGCTGTGGGCCGAACGGTTTGCTGCCGAGGGCGTGCCGGTGCTTGCTCCCGATTTGCTGCCGTCGGCGGCTGGCCTGGCGGCGACGACGCTGGACGACTATTGCGCCCAGGTTCTGGCCTGGTCGAACCAACTTGCCGCACCGTACTGTCTGATCGGAGCCAGTCTGGGCGGCCTGCTGGCCTTGGCCGTGGCCGGCGAGCGTTCACCGGCTGCCCTGGTCCTGATCAATCCGGTGCCGCCAGCCGGAACGCCGGCCGCGATCGAGTTGCCGTCGCGGCCGGCGACCGTCGAATGGTCGCGCCTGGCCTTCGAGCGTACGCGCGCGGCGCTGCCGGATGCCGGCCTGGCGACAGCACGCTGGGTGCACGCCCGCTGGCGCGATGAATCCGGCCTGGCCCTGAATCAGGCCGCGGCCGGCTGGCCATTGGCGGGTTTGCCCAACTGCCCGATCCTGGTGCTGGCGTCGGGTCAGGACCACGAGATTCCGCCCTCCGGATCGAAGGTGCTGGCCGAGCACCTTGGTGCCGAGTTCGTCTTGCTGCCCGCGTGCAGTCATCTGGGCGTCTTGCTCGGCCGCAACGCCGTCGCCGCCGCCGAGCTGGTCCTGACCTGGCTGCGTACCCGGTTGCCGTCGGAAAACCTTTCCTGAACGGCCACGGCGCGCTGGCGTGCGATTCAGAACGAATTAAGTGCCGGGAATCGATAGTGCCGCCAACGTCGCGAGTGTCGCGATTGAATGTGGAGCACGCTGATGCGCACTGTCCTGAGTCTTGCGCTTGCCCTGGGCCTGAGTGGTAGCGCCCTTGCGTACGGGTATGGCGACCGCCCCGGCGGCTACGCCGTGCAGCCGGCCGGCAACGTCCATTACGGCTATGGTGAAGTGCTGGAGGCCCGCCCGGTCTACCGTACGGTGCAACGGCCAACCTCCGAGCGCGTGTGCTGGGAGCAGCCGGTCGAGTACTACGAGCGCGGTCGCCCGGCTTCGCCGGCCGGCACCATCGTCGGCGCGATCATCGGCGGTGCAGTTGGCAGCCACTTCGGCCGCGGCAATGGTCGCCGTGCCGCGACCGTCGCCGGCGCAGCCCTGGGCGGCAGCGTCGGCTACAACGCCAGCAGTCGTGGCGGCTACGTGTCACGCGGCTACGAGCAGCGCTGCGAGGTTCAGCGCGGCTGGCAGGAGGCGCACGATGTCGTCGGCTATGACATCACCTACCGCTACCGCGGCGAGATCTACCAGACCCGCAGCGACCATCACCCCGGCGACAGCATCCGCGTCCGCGTCGCCGTCGATGCCGCGCCCTGAGAATTGAGAATAACGTCGCGGCTTGAGTCGGCTCTACCCAGGGGCTGCGGTCTTCCAAGCGGTCCCGGAAACGGCGCCAGCAGACTCCGGTTTGCTGGTGCGCCAGTGAATTCTTGCGCCGGCAAACGTCGCCAGTAAACCAAACGGCTGCTGGCGCGCAGCTGTTGTTCCAGCCTGCTCGAACGGTGATGCCCGTCACAATGACATCTCCAAAGTACGAATACACTGGTTGACCTCTCGTTCGATGCAACAGGTTGAATCCAATGGTGCTTGTTCCTTCCTCGTTCCTCTCCTCGCGGTCGAGATTTCGAGTCGCTATTGCCGCTGTGATATTCATGTGGTTAGGCGGATCGGCATCGACGGTCTTGGCCTGGCAGATCAGTCTGCCGGAGGCGACGCTGTTCGGGATCGATTTCGATGACCAGGGCAACGGCTACGTCGGGACGCAGTCGACTGCCGCCCTCGGCTGGACATTGCGCCGAATCGGTCCCGATGGTGACGTCCTCTGGGCGGCATCCGGAGACGGCCTCGGTCGTGCTGTCCGACGTTGCGGCGAAGCTCTGGTTTGCACGGTGTCAAACGAGCGTTTGTCGGCGTTCGACATCGGAGAAGGTGCGCTGTCCTGGTCGGTGGAGATCGGATACGCGGATGCCCTTGTCACCGCAACCGGCGATATCGTTGCCTATCAATACGTGCCCAGCGCGACCTTGGGCTCGCTGATCCATAGTCACCGCTACGATCCGGACGGCGATCGGGTCGCTTCATCGTCGGGAGGGCGAGCATGGAATCTGCTCGCTGGCAACGGCGCCGGGGTGCTGGCGTATTGGCATACCTCGGGGTCCATGCACGTCCTCGGGCCGGGAGATGACGACGACAGGGTGTTGTTGGACGCGCAGACCAGCCCGCACGTCGCCGCGCCGTCCGCGCACCTGGATCTTGATCTGAACCTCGTCTACCTGTCCCGCCCCGATTCGGATCCCGATCGGATCAATGTCGTCCAGGTCGCGCAATCCGGTGTGAACTGGACTCTCCCGCTGCTGGATCTGCCCCTGGGCTATGTTCTCGGTCCAACGGTGATGACGGCTGACGCCGACGATACGGTCTATCTGTTGACGGCTGTCGAGCCGGATCGGGGCTTGCCTGGCTTGCCCTCGAGCCCGGAATCCGTCGGCCTGGCGTTTCATCAGATCGCCGCGATCAGTGCCGGCGGCGAGTTGCTTTGGCAGCGTCGATTCGCCAGCGATGGCACCGGCGATCCTTGGGACCGGACCGAGTCTCGCCATGATCGTTCCGCTTACGTGCTCGTCCACGGCGGCAGCGGCCGGTTGCTGGCGGCGTTTCCGTTTCAAGGCGGCAGTCAGCTGATGCTGAGGGGATTCCAGGCCGACAGCGGCGAACTGGCGGGCATGCGGGTACTCGCCTGTCCTCCGTCATCCTGTGACCGGGTAGCGGCGCATATAGATGACGAAGACAGGGTTACGGTAGTGACCGGTCGGCGTGACCCTCAGGAACAACAGAGCCCGGGAGAGGTGACACTGCACGGACAATTCGGCCTGTTTTCGGAAGCCGCGGTGCCGGTCGCACAAGTCGGGCTGAGCGGTCCGTGGTACGCGCCCTATGTGACGGGTCAAGGCTTCACCCTGCGTTATCACCCGGATCCCGGCGTGCTGTTCATGCCGTGGTTTACCTACACCAGCGAAGCGGGAGGACCGGAGTCGTTGCGGTGGTACGTGATCGAAGGCGCTGTCGACGCCGATGCGGACTCGGCGGTACTGCCGATCCTGATGCGTGTTGGCGGCGTATTCGACAGCGGTCTCGCGCCACCGCCTCTGCTGGTCGGAGAGGCGAGACTGCGCTTTGTTTCCTGCAATGAGGGTTTTCTTGAATACCGCTTCGATCCGCAACACAACGACGGCGCCGAAGGCAGCATGAACCTGCATCGACTTTTGCCGCTGGAGGACTCTTGCACGCGGCACGACGGAGAAATCGTCGACGCCGAAGCCGACTACGATCGTCTGCTGACTGGAAGCTGGTACGACCCGGCGACCGCCGGGCAGGGAATCGAGGTGTATCGGATCGCGAGCGAGGAATCCGGCTCCGCACCTTTGTTCGCCGCGTGGTACACCTTCGACACGTCTCCAGCGAACGGCGTGGCGGAAGACCAGCACTGGTTCACCTTGCAGCTTCAGGAGCCCGGGGTGGATGGCGGGATTCGCACCACGATCGTGCAGACGCTCGGTGGTCGTTTCGATCGCGAGCCGACCGGAAACGCGTTTCGTGTCGGCGACGCCGAACTGCTGTCGCTGAGCTGTGATCGCATGCGCCTGAGCTACGCCTTCGATGACGATGCTGTGGCGGGAACATTCGCCGGTCGCAGCGGGCAGATCGAACTATATCGCCTCGGGGAATGCCTGTGATCGCTGTCGCTGTGCGTGCTTATCCGGGTCGCCGGAGCCCAGCAGTTCGGGCGCAATCGCCCATAGCTGCCAGCAGCCGGGCCGTCGCCGGATCAGTGCATCGACGCGGTCGGCAAATGCCGAGCAGATCGCGGGTGCGTCCCCATCATTCCAGTGTTCGATGTTCAGCGTCCGAGTGCCGTCGACCGCATCGACCTCCATTGCGAACCAGCTGATTGCGACATCGTGTTCAAGCGCTAATTCGATGACGCCGGTCGCCAGGCGCGCGGGAAGATCGAGCAGTTCGACTGTTGCATGCGACCGGCCAAGCGGTGCCGGCACATCGTTCAGCGCGACCAGGCTTTCGCCACCGGCGAACGCGGCGGCAATCCGCTTGCGCGCGCCTCCGATAGTGATTACGCCGTGAGCTCCGGCGCGGCGCAGGCCCCAGCCGCGGAAGCGGCCGTACCACGCCGCCAGTCGACCGCGTCCGAAGTCGGCGCTGGAGCTTTGCCGAGCGAGAAACCACGCTGCGTGTCCGGCTCGCTGGAGGTCACGCCAGATCCATTGCCCGGCGCCCCAGTGGCTGCCGAGCAGCAGCGCGGACTTGCCGCTGGCAGGCCATGAGCCCGTCCGTCGCACGTAGCGGCGAAACCATCGGGGTCCGCGGGTCAGGCAGAGATAGAAATCCGCGGCGTCGACCAGTTTCGTCAGCGCATAATCTCGACGAAATCCCGCTTCGTCGAGATCGGGCAGGATTCGGCGCGCGAAGTTCAGCTCGTTTTCCATCGCTGCGCGATACGGGTGTCGAGCGTCCACCATGCGAAGACACAGACGGAAATACCAGGACCACGGCATCAAGATCGCGAGCGCGGGAAACAGGTAAAGCCAGAAGGTATCGCTGATGACGGAGCGAAGCGGCGAGTGCATGCTCAGACGTGGTAGCCCTTGTACAGCGTACTGTGTGCCGGTCGGATTTCGTCGGCGGGGCGCTCACTGGTGTAGTAGTACATCGCAATCGAGCGGCGATGAATGCCTTCCGGAGCCGCCCATGGCGTCGGGTGCCCGTGGAAAGTGTCGGATCGGGTCGTGAACAGGACGGCCCGATTGAAACGCGGCTCGATTCTCCGACATAACGCACTGGCGCTGGTGTCCCAAAGTTCCAGTTCACCGCCCCAGCCGGGCTGCCACTCCGGGTTCAGGTAGATCAGCAGGTTCAAGCGTCGGTGTGCGTGCAGACCGTCGTGCCAATTGAAGTCAGCATGGATACCGAGGTGATCGCCGCGCTGGCTCAGATGGATGCCGCCGCCGCGCAAGTGTGGATCCGGCAGCAGATGCTCAATGCCGGTCAGCTGCTCAAGAAAGCGAATGAACGGCCCAGAGTTCAGGTCGTGGATGGCCTGGCGCAGCTCGGCAGGAAACGCAGCTTCGTTGCTGCTGCCCATCTTGACCTCGTAACCTTCGGCCCCGTAGCGATCCCAGGCGACCGCATCGTCCGGGCTTGGAAACACCTGTTCCAGCAGCTGTGCCGCTTGCGGCAGCAGAAACCCGTCCATGGCCAAGTGCGGATACGGATCGGCATCACGAAATTCGCCGGCTCTCTGCACGACGATCTCTTCCAGGCCTTGCAGGTCGAATACGTATGAAAAAGGCATACGAGGGAGGAGTGGCTGCGGCGCCGTGGCCGTGCTTTCAGGGGTGTTTGCCGCTCCGGGAACCATATTGGTGGCATCGAACGGCATTGACGAGCACGGAGCTTAGCACGGCCCGAAAGACGCAATGCTGGAACCTCTCGGCATCGATGGCGGCAAGGCTGACTCCATACCGGAACTGAATGCGAATCTT
The DNA here is from genome assembly GCA_964522235.1 of uncultured Rhodanobacteraceae bacterium. Lineage (GTDB taxonomy): Bacteria > Pseudomonadota > Gammaproteobacteria > Xanthomonadales > UBA2363 > Pseudofulvimonas. The sequence continues at coordinate 6,236 of CAZFUH010000081.1, read as the reverse complement.
CGCGATTACGAAGTGCGCCGCGCACTGCTCGATGGCTACATCCCACGAGCACCGGAGTTTTGATCCGCAATTCGTGCGGTTGTCGTCGCGCTGCAGCGGCGAATGAGCACACTGTCTAAGCGCGCGTCATCACGGATTTCACTGTGATCGCTTGGTAGCGTGGAACCGCTTCGAAATACGTTCCATTTGGCGCTGTCGAACGGCTCGGCAGTGAATCCGAACGGAAGCGAGTTCGCGGCATGGTAGGAGTCACCAAATTCTTGCTTGGAGGTGGAGATGTGCAGCTTAATAAATTCGATGCGGTTCGTTACTGGGTGCCTTGGCTTGCTGGCATTTGGCGTTGTGCTTGGCCAGACGCCGGGCTTCTGGGATCCCGGCTTTGTTTCGGCGAAGATCCGTAGCGACTTCGCGCCTGGAAGCGGCATTGGAACTGTCGCCAATCCGATCAACTATCTTTACCCTGGCCCCGGAGCGCAGGGCTGCCTGTTCGACGCCGGACCCTCGTTCATGGGCTGTCCTGCTCGAAACGGTAGTCAAGATGGACATGCTCCAGGTCCGAGCAGTGCTCAAATTGCACCTTATTGTCGTGGCAGCAGCGTTGTCGAGGGCTTGTCCTGGCGAGGCTGCCGTCAGTTCTCACAGCCCAATACGGTGTCGATCAATAGCCCCGGTTCTCAGTACTGGGTGGTGCACAATAATGTCGAGCCGGCCTACGATCAGTGCAACTCGGGACCGCCTGGGCAATCGGAGCCAGTCGGTTCAAGCGGGTTGTTTGGAATCAGTTCAACTCCGGGCCAGGGAAGCTTTACTTTGGTCGTGCGCAATTGGGCTCATAATTTCTCATGCACTGGCGCAACGATGCCTGTCCCGTTTCTTTCGGTTGGTGCGCAATCCAATCGAGGCAATACGAATCCGAACGGAACGGCTCGACCAGTCGCGAGATTTCGCTTCTTCAATCCCCAGCCGACGGACATTGTGCGTCTGCAGTTCGATGCTCAGATCACGACCTACAGTGCGTTCGGATGTGCGCCAGGCACCTCTGGCCAATGCTCGGGTGGCGGCTATTGGGGTGGGATCTATCTGATTGCCGAATGGGAGGGCGTTCAGAGAATGCTGCAGGTCCTGATGGCGGATGGAGGCGTACTGTCCCACGATCCTGGCGTGCCCGGCGACTTCGCGAACGGTCTGTGGAATTGGCCCGTGTCGCAGAGCTTCTTCTACCCTGGGGCGGAAGTCGGCTTTGTTCGTGTCGACCCCGGCATTGGGCTTGACTACTGCGGAATCTCGATTCCCAAACTGCGGCCGGGTTTTGGCTTCACAGGCGCGGGAACGAAGATCAGCTACGACCTCAACGTTCGACGGCTGTTCGAGTGCGCGTACGAACTTGGGACGCTGCATTGGAGCAACGACACCTATAACCCGAATCAGGAGATCCTCGTCAAGGGCATACACTGGTTTGTCGAAACCTATGGCACGACCGGCAGCATCTCGTTGACGGTCTCGAACCCGACCATCGGGCCGCAGTAGGAATCTGATTTACGGTCGGCAGGCTGAGCCGGCGTCCGAAGCACGTCGCAGCATCAGAATGGGACGACTGCCTGCGGCGGAACGGATAGGGCAGACCCGGCGCAGCGGGTGCGTTGCGCCGGGATGCTGCGACTGCGCATTGATCTTCGTTGCGGGGGTGATCAGCGCTGCCGAATGAGGCCGAAGCGCGCCGAGGCATCCGGTCGGAACAGGTTCTGATGATCCGCCGAAGTCGGGCACTGCGGCGGCAGACCAGAACCGCACACGCGGTCGATGCTGCCGTGCTCGAACCGATTGCTGAACAAGTGCTCCGGTAGGCCCGACGTAATTCGAGGGTTCCGGATCGACAAGCCCACGGTGCCGGATGTGCCGTAGGTCTCAACAAACCAGTGGACACCCAGCACGTTGACGAGGACGTCCGGGTCCGCCTGGTTATCGTCCCAGCGTAGTGTCCCAAGCGTAAACGCGCACTCGAAAAGCCGTCGAATGCTAAGGTCATAGTTCCTTTCGACACCGGCGCCATGCAAGCCGGTGGAGGAGTCGAGGGGTCCAGGCCGCAGCGCGGGAAGGCGAAGGGCGCAGTAATCGAGGCCGATGCCGGGAGATGACTTGATGTGGCCAACCTGAGCGCCTGGAAAGAACATGCTCTGCTGCAACGGCCAATTCCAGGTCTGACAACCGAAGTCGCACCAAACCGGATAGGCCATCGCAGACCGATCATCAAGTGAGAAGAACAGCATTCGCCGGGTTCCCTGCCATTCAGCGAGCAGATAAAGGCCGACGTAGTAGCCATGGGCGCCGCCGGGGCTGCAGAGGTCGTCTTGGCACGCCGTCGGCTTGACGCCCGCCGGTATGCGGGCGCTGAACTGCAGCCGATCAACGTCGTCGGCCTGCGGGTTGAAGAATCGAAAACGCGCAACGGGCATCGGAGTGCCGTTCATCGTGGTGTTTCCACGGTTCGACTGGGCACCAAGGGAAAGGAATGGGATGCCGACGTTGCGGACTCCGTGCTCCTGCAAGCTTGCTTCGGACAGACAAGAGAAATCGTGCGCTCCGTTGTCTACCCAGAGAGTGAACTGATTGCTGGTTGTTTCGATTCGAAACAAGCCAGACGAGCCGGTGTGGACTCGCTCGGACTGACTCGGCGGGCCGCTCTGACACTGGTCGAACGCCGGTTCCAGATTCGCATGGACGACCCAGAAGCGTTGGCCAGGTTGATTGAAGGCGAAAGCATTCGTTGTGCTGAACGCCCTGCATCCGGTCCAGCTGTTTCCTTGCTCCGTGCTATCGCCCCCGCAGAAGGGGCGTACCTGTCCACCCCATCCGCTCCGCCAGGCTGGCGGCGTGGCTGCGTCGATTCGACCTGGGCAGGCCATAAACGAACTCTCGGCGTTCCAGAGGCAGCCTTCGAGCCCGGGTCCGTTAAATGCGTACGCCAGCGGACTAGCTGCCACTCCCACGCCGGACGAATAGTCGCTTCGCAGGCGCGCTTCGACGAAGCTGGGATCCCAGATTCCGACCTGCTGCGCGTAAAGATCGGTCGTCGACCACAGTAGAACCACGACTGCGGCTAACGCGACGCTCATTCTTGTGCTTGATGCTCCCGACTCTCGCCTGGGCGATCCGAGAAGGCTGAGAAACGATTGTTCATTCACCGGAGCAGGCCGAGGTGATTACGACTTGGGCTCAACGCTAGCACGAACCGGCAGACTGCCGCGTGACAGCGGACCAAAAGCCCGATGGCGGACCGCTGGCGTCGTCAGAAAGTCACGCAAGTACTTGGTGCCGGAGGTGGGACTCGAACCCACACGCTTTTAAGGGCGGCGGATTTTGAGTCCGCTGCGTCTACCAATTCCGCCACTCCGGCGCGGGGCGCAAGTATAGTCTGGCTGTCGTGTGTCTGCATATCGCAGCGTCGATGGCGCGGTTACCCTCGCGCATCCTGCATCGGCGCAGCGCGCTCGGGAACGATGCCGGAGGCCGTTCCGCGGCGGTGACCGAGTCGGCCGGTCGCCAGTCCTGCCATCAATCCAGCGACAGCGGTTTCGCGCAGCAGCGGTACCAGTCGTCGCCGAGTGGCTGGAACACCGAGCAACAGCGCATCTCGCCGCCATATACATGCAAAGACACCGCGACCTCGTCCTGACTCGGGTTGCGGATCGCGTGGTACTCGTGCGGCGGGATCAGGCTGCCGGCCGAACCGGCGCCGGCGTCCAGCGTGCCGCGTTGTTCGAGTCGGAAATCCTCTTCCTGGCGGCCGGTGAGTTCGTACTGGGTGATCTCCAGGGAACCGGCGACAACCCCCTCGACACACCACAGGCCGGAATGGTCGTGCACCGGCGTACCCTGGCCCGGACCCCAGGTCATTGCGATGACCGTGTAGCCAAGGTCTGGGCTCTTGTAGATCTCACGGCGGGCGTAGTGGTCCTGGTTGGCCTGATAGATCTCGCTGGGCAGGTCCAGCCTGCGCTCGCGGATCAGCCGGCAAAGGGTCTTGCGCAGGGCCTCGGTCAGCTGCTCACAGGAGCGCCCGCGGATGGCGCCGTCCAGTTCGTCGACCAAGGGTTCAATTTGGCAGGCAGGTTCTATGCTCATAACCAAATATCATAGCAGCGGCGGAGAGTACTCGCCGCTTGAGCTTCTAGAGCCCCGCCAGGAAATCCCCGATCACCGGGCCGAATCGGGCGCTGTCGACCAGGAACGCATCGTGGCCCTGGATCGAAGGCAGGGCGATGAAACGGGTCGGGACCCCGCCGTCGCGCAGACCTTCGGCGATCTCTTCCTGCTGCTCCAGCGGGAACAACAGGTCGGTCTCGACCCCGATGACCAAGGCGCTGCGCGCCTGCACGCGAGCCAGACCGGCCGAGACCGAGCCGCCGTAGTCGGCGACATCGAACCAGTCCATTGCCCGCGACAGGTACAGGTAGCAGTTCGGATCGAAGCCGGTGACGAAGCGCTGAGCCTGGTAGGCAAGATAGGACTCGACCGCAAATTCCGGCGCGAACGGTCGCGGATCGCGTTCTTCGGCACTGCTGCGCGAGCGGCCGAAGCGCTGCCGCCATTCGCGCGCCGAACGATAGGTGGTCATGCCCAGTTTGCGCGCCAACATCATGCCGGTGCTGGGCCAGCGTTCGGCATCGTAGTGACCGTTGTTCCAGTTCGGGTCGGAGCGGATGAGTTCCCGTTGCAGCGAGCGGATCGCGATCGAGAACGGCAGCGAATGCGGCGCGGTCGAAACCAGCAGCAGATGTTCGGCGGCACGATCGACGTTCAGCGCATAGGCCAGGGCACTCATGCCGCCCATCGAAGGACCGATCAGGCAGCGCAGGCGTTCGATGCCCAGTTCGGCAATCACAGCGTGCGCGCTCAGCGCCACGTCTTCCAGACTCAGCTCGGGAAAGTCGAGTCGGTACGGTTCGCCGGTGCCGGGCCTTGGCGAGGCCGGCCCGGTCGAACCGCGGCAGCTTCCGAGTGAGTTGACGCAGACGACGAACCAGCGCGAAGTGTCGATCGCCTTGCCGGGTCCGACCATTTCCTCCCACCAACCAGGCGACGGATCGTCGGGATGGCTGGCGACATGGGCGCCAGGCGACATCCCGGTAAGGATCAAGACGGCATTGTCACGGTCGGGATCCAGCCTGCCCCAGGTCTGGTATGCGATCGTGGCATCGGTCAGCGAGCCACCGCGGTGCATCGGGAACGGTGAGGGCAGGGCGCAGTATCGTCGGGCATCAGTCATGAGCGAAGGCTACCGGAGCGCCCCAGTGCGGCCAAGGCTTGACACCGATTTGACGCGCGCTTGCAGGTGGGCGCATATAGTGCTCATGTTGGATCGGAAGTTGGCCAGGATTGTGAGCAACGCTGCAGAAGCCAGGTGGTGGACCTCGGCATCCACGCAGGCAGGGCGCCGGTATCAGGGCTTGGATGCGCGGCTGGAGCAAACACGCTGGCATCTGCGCCTTGAATCATGGCCTCGGGACGTGAGGCGAAGGCGTCAGACCGACCAGACTCAAGTGGTGGCACGCAATGGCCAGCGTGATGCGCGCTAACTCGCCGGCGATTCGCAGCCGGCAAACCGACATCCACGAACGGCTGGACGAATTCGTGCGTCGACATCTGGCTTCGCCGTGGCGCGCCCCTGTGCATCTGCCGACGTTGCGCGCGATCGAACCGCTGTTGGACGAGCTGGCGGCAACGCGGCAACCGATCGTGCTGGACTCCGGATGTGGCGATGGTGCCAGTACCTTGCGCCTGGCGTATCGCTATCCCGATGCGATCGTGGTGGGTCTGGACAAGTCAGCGCTGCGCCTGCAACGGTTGGCACCGCAGGGGTGGCTGCGGCGCGGCAATCTGCGTCTGTGGCGGGTCGAGTTGGCCGAGGCCTGGCGGCAACTGCATCGGGTCGGCGTTCGTCTGTCCCGCCATTACCTGATGTATCCGAACCCTTGGCCGAAGACGACGCAGTTGCAACGACGCTGGCACGCACACCCGGTGTTTCCGACCCTGCTTGCGCTCGGCGGCCGGCTGGAGCTGCGCAGCAACTGGTCGATCTATGTCCGCGAATTTCGTTTTGCCCTGGCACTGGCCGGGCACCGGGCGCGGATCGAAGAGATCAAGCGTGCCGAACAACTGCTGACGCCATTCGAACGCAAGTACGCGGACAGCGGGCACCGCTTGTTGCGGCTGTGTTGCGATCTGCCTGCTGTCGC
>CAZFUH010000080.1:0-13183 GCA_964522235.1 uncultured Rhodanobacteraceae bacterium | reverse complement strand
TCCCAGCGGCGTCTCGACGACCTCGCGACGAACGTTCATGAATAATGCGGGCTAGGCCTTCAGCAGGCTTTCGCGGTTGCGCCGACACTGCGATGATGGTCGGCACCGACGCCGACGTGGCGCCGCTGCCTGAATGCCGGTCATGAATGCACTCACTACATTGCTTTCCGTCTCGTTGTTGCTCTCGCTGGCCGGCTGTGCGGTCTCGACGGGAAACAGCACCCCCGCTGACGGCCATTGGTTTGTTGTCGAGCTAGCCGGACAGTCGTTGGCGGTCGATGCGCCGGCGCCGACCTTGTTACTGCGTTTCGACGAGACCGAACTCTCCGGCACGACTGGTTGCAACCGCTACAGTGGCCCGATCGAGGCCGATGCAGGTTCAAGCTTGCGTTTCGGCCCAGTCGCGGCGACCAAGATGGCCTGTCTGGATGGTGACCGGATGTCGGTCGAGCGTGCATTCCTGTCCATGCTCGAGCGCGTGCGCAGCCAGCGCCGCGACGGCGACGGCGACCTGCTGTTGCTCGACGAACGTGGCCAGGTGCTGGCGCGCCTGCGCCCGGGCGGGGGCGAGGCGGGCTGAGTTCCTGATCCCGATCTTCGTCGACATTGCGCAAGCGCCTGGGTGGAAATCATGGCGGCGATCGCCAGCAATTCGAATTCGGTGCAACCGCTGCCGGCGCCACGGTCGGCGGCGGCCATGCTCGAACAGGCGGCGCAGGCAATCGGCTGGCTCGATGACGAACTGCGTCTGCAGTGGGCGAACCCTTCGTTGCTGGCATTGATCGGGCGCAGTCGTCTGCCGGCCGAGGGTCTGGCGTTCGATGACTACGCCGATGAGGTCGATCGCCTGCGGCTGGCAGCGCAGCGAGCCCGCACTGATTACGGCCGGGTGCGCGTGCCCGGCCTGCGCCTGCGCCCGGGGGGGCTGACCCTGGGTGTGCAGATCACGGCCCTGGAGAGGTTTGATGGATTGCTGATCGAGGCCAGCGTCAGCGAAGCCCCGACATCGGTGCCAGTCGCCGCCAGCCTGCGCAGTCTGGCGCACGAGCTGAAGAATCCGCTGGGCGGTTTGCGCGGTGCCGCGCAATTGTTGTCGCGCCGTGTGCTCGATCCCGATCTGCGGGCCTATGCCGAGATCATCGTCGCCGAGGTCGACCGGCTCAGCGCGCTGACCGAACGCTTGCTGGTGCCGAGCACCGGCCGACCGGCGGCGGCGGTCAATGTCCATGCCGTACTGGAGCGGGTACGTCTATTGCTGGCCGCCGATGGCGCGCAGGTACAGCGTGACTATGACCCGAGTCTGCCCGACTGCGGCGGCGATCGCGATCGTCTGGTGCAGGTGTTCTTGAACATTGCCCGCAATGCCGTCGAGGCCGGCGCCTCCACCGTCGTGTTGCACACGCGTTACGAGCGTGCCGCCGTCCTGGTCGATGGCCGCGGGGCGGCACTGCGGATCGACATCGAAGATGACGGCGCGGGAATTCCTGATGGTCTGCGCAATACCCTGTTTCTACCCCTGGTCAGCGGTCGCGATGGCGGCACCGGCCTGGGTCTGGCGACAGCGAGCGAGATCGTACGCGAGCATGGTGGCCGGATCGGCTACGAGAGCCGTCCCGGGCGGACGGTGTTTTCGGTCTGGTTGCCGGTGATGCCGGAATCATCGCCATGAATCACCACATCTGGCTGCTCGATGATGATCGTTCGTTGCGTCTGGTGCTCGGCGACAGCCTGCGTGATGCCGGCATGGATGTCCGAGCGTTCGAGGATGTCGCCGGCGTGCTCGCGGCGTTGGCCGAGGACGGTCCGCCGGAGCTGCTGATCAGCGATGTGCGGATGCCGGACGGCGACGGCCTGGATCTGCTCGCGCGGGTGCGCGAACAGCACCCGGATCTGCCGGTGATCATCATGAGCGCCTACACCGATGTGCCAACCACGGCCGGTGCGTTTCGCCATGGCGCCTTCGACTATCTGGCCAAGCCGTTCGATCTCGACGACATGGTCGCCGCCGTCAAGCGTGCGCTTGGCGACAGCGATTGCGAGGGTCGCAGCAGCAGCGGCCAGACTCCTGGGCTGATCGGCGATGGACCGGCGATGCGAGAAGTGTTTCGAGCCATCGGGCGGCTGGCCCAGCTCAACCTGCCGGTACTGATCACCGGCGAAACCGGCACCGGCAAAGAGCTGGTCGCACGTGCCCTGCATGCGCACAGTCCGCGCGCCGGTCAGCCATTCGTCGCGTTGAACACCGCCGCGATGCCGGCGGAGCTGCTGGAGTCGGAGTTGTTCGGTCACGAGGCCGGCAGCTTCACCGGTGCCGGCCGCCGGCACATCGGGCGTTTCGAGCAGGCCGCTGCCGGCACCTTGTTCCTGGACGAGATCGGCGACATGCCGCTGTCGCTGCAGACGCGTCTGTTGCGGGTATTGGCCGAAGCCGAGTTCTATCGGATCGGCGGCCGCGAGCTGATCCGGACCAAGGCCCGGGTGATCGCGGCGACGCACCAGAACCTGGACGCCAAGGTCGTCGCCGGCAGCTTCCGCGCCGATCTGCTGCACCGGCTCGATGTCGTGCGCCTGCATCTGCCGCCATTGCGGCAACGACGTGAGGACATCCCACGTCTGGCCGAATACCTGCTGGTGCGCGCAGCGCGCGAATTGAGTCTGCTTGGCAAGCGCCTGACGCCGGATGCCTTGGAACGCATGCGCGGCTACGACTGGCCCGGCAATGTCCGGCAGCTGGAGAATCTGTGCCGGCGAGTGACGGCACTGCTGCCCGGCCGAGACATTCGCGCCAGCGATCTCGACGAACTGTTCCGCGGCGGCGAACAGGTCGACTCGGGATCAGCGAGCGAAGACGATTGGACACGGGGCCTGGCCGACTGGCTGCGCTGTCGCTGGCACAAGACCGAGGCTGGACAGTTGCACGGCGAAGCCCTGGCGGCATTCGAGCAGGCGCTGTTTGCCACCGCATTGGAACTGACCGACGGCAACCGCCTGCGCGCTGCCGAGCATCTGGGGCTGAGCCGCAATACACTGGGCCGCAAACTTCGCCGCAAGCCTGTCTAGCGACCCCCATGAGCGAACCGGTACTACGCCCGGCACGGCGCGCCGATATCGAGGCCATCGCCAGCTACAACGCCGCGATGGCATTGGAGACGGAAGCACGAACGCTCGACCCCGATCGCCTGCGTGCCGGCGTCGCCGCCGTATTCGACGATCCTGCGCGCGGCTTCTACCGTGTCGCCGAGATCGACGGCAAGGTCGTTGCCTGCCTGCTGGTCACATTCGAGTGGAGCGACTGGCGCAATGGCCAGTGGTGGTGGTTGCAAAGCGTCTACGTGCATCCGGACCATCGCGGTCAGCGCCTGTTCGGGCGGCTGTACCGTCAGCTTCGCGACGATGCTCGTGCGACAGCCGGTGTCTGCGGCCTGCGCCTGTACGTCGAACACGACAACAGCGCCGCCCAGGCCGTCTATGCGGCGTTGGGCATGCAGCCGGAGCCGTACCGGATCTTGCATGAAGCCTTCACTGCGAGCAGCGTACCCGGATCCGACCGACAGGACTCTGATCCCCGCTGAGCTGGAGGCAGCTGTGACGGGGTCCGCCCTGGGTGGTCGTGATCCGGAGGCGATGCACCCCGAGTGCACCGCCGGCATACAGGCAATTGTCACCAATCGCGAGTGTCATGACCGGCTGTGGCGTCGGCGTGGGCATCGACGTCCAGTGATTGCCGCCATCGACGGAGCGATGCACGCCAGAGCACTCGGCAAAAGTGCCGGCTGCAATCGCAAACTTTTGTCATTGGCGGCCGTTTTGTGACGGGCATCACATTGTTACGAGGGGGGTGCGCAATAACCGATCGAGCGTGCCGGCTGACAATTCGTGCACGCCATCCTGTTCTGTCGCAACCATCACGGATTCCCCGGCTTATGAACACCATTCAGCCCAACGCTCTGTACTTGTCCGTGCAGCATCTGGACGCACTCGACCGTTCCACCGTGCGCTGCCTCACGTTGCTGAGCCAGGGAACCCGGCGCTCGAACTGGATGATCAGTGAAACCGACACCACTGCCCATGCCCGAATCACGCCGCCGATCACGGTCGGGGATTGCGGCTGTGGCGCGCTGACGGTCGATATCGCCGGCGAAACCCATTTCTACGAACTGGACTGGCCGATACAGGAACGCTCGCTTCGGCGGGCATTGGAATGGGCCGAGCGGCACCTCAATCACGACGCCGAGGCCTGCAAATCGCCCAGTGCCAAGACCTGGTTCGGCACCTTGTTTGGTCAGCGTCAGCAGCTCGATCCGACCCGGATTCCGGTGCCGTTGCGGCCAGCGCCCGCGGTCGCGGCGGCAACGCTCAGCAGCTATCTGGGGCGTCTGGGGCTGCGGCCGCCACCGCCGGCGTCGTTGACCGTCCTGGTCGTCGGTTCGCCGGGTTCGGGCAAGACCAGCGCAATCGAAGCTGCAAGTGATCAGGCGATCGAATCTGCCGAGGTCATGGCCTCCGACGGCGCTTCGGCGGTCGGCCGCCGGACCCGGATCGCGCTGGACTATGGTGAACACGCCTTGTCGGATGGACTGCGCCTGCGCCTGTTCGGCATGCCCGGCCAGCTGCGTTTCGTTCATATGATCGAGGAGTCGCTGGGCAGCGCCGATGGCGTACTGCTGCTGGTCAATGCTGCCAGCAAGGATCCACTCGGCGATGTCCGCATGTATGGCGAGCTGCTCAGTGACTGCGGTCTCACCGGTCAGCCGGTCGTGGTCGGATTGACCCATACCGATGTCGCCGGTTCACCCCGTGGCTTCCAGCGCCAGGTCGATCAGGTACTGGGTGTCAAGAGCGTCTTGGTGGCGCTGGATGTTCGCAATCGCAGCGCGGTCACGCGTGCGTTGGGACTGCTTGCGGCCTGTTGCTGCTCGACGACTCGGCGGCAGGCAGCGTAGCCGCCTCGCAGGCGGCGACGATGAAGCGTTCGCCCCAGCTACGCAGGCGCCAGTCTTCGAGGAAGCCGCAGTGGCCGCCGTGGCGGGCGATGTGGACGTGGGCGCAGTCGGGCAACTGCAATTCGCGAAAGCCTGAAATCGGTATGATCGGATCGTCTTCGGAGGTCAGGATCGTTGTCGGCACGGCAAGCCCGGACAGTCGATCGCGGGCCAGGGAGTAGCCATCCAGGTACTGCTCCAGGGAGTCGAAACCGCTGTAGCGCACGATCAGCTCGCGCGTCAACGCACGGATGTCCAGACCGCGCAGCCAGGTGCCGAAGTCGTAGCGGTGCGGGAACGCGGCCTGTTTGCGCCGAAGCGATCGCCGCCATTTCATCAGAAAATACTGGCGATAGAAAAACGGCGCCTGCTCCATTGCCCGGAGCACCGCCGGCGGGTCGATCGCCGGGCAGACCGCTATCGCATGGCCGAGGGCAATCCCGGCAGCCGGCGCTCGCAGCGCCACGCGCAGCGCGAAGTTGCCGCCCAGCGAGAATCCGGCCAGCAGGAGCGGTGTGATCGGCCAGCGCCGGCTGACGGCGGCAACGGCGTCGACGACCTCTTCGATCAGGCAGGAGTGGAACAGCCCTTCATTCAGGTGCTGGCCGTCGCCGTGGTCACGAAACTCCAGCCGAAACACGGCGAAGCCGGCGTCCTGCAAGGCCAGGCTGGTGTTGCACAGGTAGCTGGACTGGGCGCTGCCCTCCCAGCCGTGCAGCAGGACGACCAAACCGCGCGCCGGCATCTGCGTGCTGGCGTTGTACCAGCCTTGCAGACGGACGCCATCGGCACAATCCAGAATCACATGTTCGGCCTGGCACTGAAGTCGCAGCAGGGCATCCCGGCGCAACCAGCGTCGCAGTCGGTGGCTGGCCAGGACCGACTGCAGATGCGGATTGCGCAGCAAGCGCGGCGGCAGGAACTGTGGCGTCACGCCACGGGCTCCAGGATCGCCGCCGATCTATCCGGTGTCGGGACGGCATCGACGACGGCGCCGATCCGCCGGCGCGCCAGTTCGGCCAGCTGGCGACGGCCATCGCCGTTTGGTTGCATCGGTTCCAGAAAATGCAGTTCCGCGTCCATCGGCCGTTGTCCGAGCAGACGCAAGGCGTTCGGCAGGAATTTTTCCCCACGCCGGAACGGCACGTCGAGATCCATGCAGCCGTTGCGACCATAGAGCAGTGCGACCGGCTGGATCGGTACACCGGTGTCGACCGCGACCTGAAAGATGCGGGCGTGGAATGGTCGAACGCAGTCGCCACGGCCGGTGCCGCCTTCGGGAAACACCGCCACCGAATGACCGGCGCGAAGACGCTCGCGCATCACCGCCATCACCCGGTCCAGCGAGGCGTTGTCGCCACGCTGGTGGAAAATTGTTCCGGCTTGCGCTGCAAGCCAGCCCACCAGGGGCCAGCGTTCGATCTCCGCCTTGGCGACGAAGCTCGCCGCTCGTCGCGCGTGCACCGTCTCGATATCAAGCCAGGAGACGTGGTTGGCGACCAACAGCACCGGCCCCGCAACCTCGGTGCCGAAGACCCGAACCCGAAACCCGAACAGGCGCAGCATGCAGCGCGACCACCAGTGCACCAAGCTTGGCCAATGGCGCACGCTGATCAGACCACGTCGGCCAGTCAAGGGATTGGCCAGCAACACCGTCAGGACAAAGCCAAGCAGGACATGCAGCAGCAGCAGCGGCACACGCCACAGGTAGCGCAGCGGCTTCAGCAGGTCGGGGCGGGATCGATCGGTCCTCATAAGCGCTACTCTACCGCAATGCAACAAGAATTCACGGTTGACCAGCTAGGATTCAGCGGCCGGCAACTAACGTGGCATCAGCAACCCGAGACGACCCGATGCGACAGCCCTTGATTCTCACCATTGGCTTCTTCCTGCTTGGATGGGCTGGCGCCGCCGAGGCGCTGCGCTGCGGCAACCGAGTGGTCAGCAGCGGCGACTGGGACTTCCAGGTTCGCGAGCGCTGCGGCGAGCCGGCCTGGACCAATACGTTTGGCGAGCTGCTGGTTTCCGGCATCGACGGTCCATTGCAACGGCGCGTGGAGCGTGTTCATGAGGAGTGGTTCTACAACTTCGGGCCGCGCAACCTGGTCCAGCGCCTGCTGTTCGTCGATGGCCGCCTGAGCCGGATCGAGTCGGTCGGTTACGGGGTGCGCCAGGTCGGTGGCGATTGCAGCGAAGTGGCCTTGCGTCGGGGCGCCACTCTGGGCGAGGTCTATTTGCACTGCGGCGAACCACGATCGCGCAGCAACCGCTATGAAGACATCGTGATTCGCGATGGTCACGGCAACGCCCGGGTTCGACCGGTGCGGCGCGAGGAATGGCTGTACAGCTTCGGCAGTTCGCGCTTCCTGCGGATGGTGGTCTTTCACGACGGCCGTCTCGACCGGGTCGAACGGATTTCCCGCTGATCGACATCGATTCCGATCGCTGCAGCTGAAGGTGCAGGCTACACTGCGCCAGCATTCACGGCCGGAGCGGCGATGAGCGAGCAAAGCGAAGAAGCGAGCAGCAGCGAAACACACGCGCACCCGGGCGGCGGCGACCGACGGATCGCCTTCGAGCGCCTGCGCGAGCGTACTGACGAGCTGGAACTGATCATTTCCGGTCTGACCGCATTCGCCCTGCTGGCGGTGCCGTCACGTCTGTTCGCGTCCTGGGCTCAGGCCGACGCTCATGCCGAAGGGTACTGGGAGCTGGTGTTGATGTTCGGCTACATGATTGGTAGCGGTCTGTGCTACACGCTGGCCGCTGCGTTCATCGCGCACCTGGCGGTGCGCGCCTACTGGGTCGGGCTGATCGGGCTCCGGGCCGGGTTCCCGAAGGGGATTCGTTGGCAGTCGATCGGCACTCTCGGTCCGATCGCGCGCGCGTTCTACCGCGCTCGCCTGCCGGACCTGATGACGGCGATCGACCGGACCGATCGGGCGGCTTCGATCCTGTTCGCGATGGCCACCTTGGTGGCGCTGCTGATCCTGTGGTCCGGCCTGGCCATGGCTGCCGTCCTGTCGCTGGCCAGTCTGCTCGGCCTGATCGCCGGGGCGGCCCAGCTGTTCACGCTGTTGACCGTGTTTGGCGCCTACGTGCTGCTGATGGCCCTGGTCACCGGAGCCACCTTGTTCGATGCGATCCTGGTCAAGCGCCGGCCACAGCTGGTTCAAGCGCCCGCTGCGCGCCGCTTCGTCGAGAGCGCTTTGCGGCTGAACAGTGTGATCCTGCCGATCCGGATGATCATGCCCGTGCAGTTGACCTTGCACAGCAACACCTCCGGGCGAGTGTTTGTCGGCGGCCTGTTCGTCATCCTGTTTCTGGCGCCAATGATCGGTGTGACCCATGTGCTCGGGTCGAGCCTGTTCTCTCTGACCGGCGGCTACCACGCGATTGACAGCGATGCGGTCGAGTATGGCCAGCTCAGCGCCCACTACGAGGATCAGCGCGGCAACGAAGATGTGCTGCGGCGCTATCCGATGATTCCGTCCGACCAGATCGATTCGGCGCATCTTCGCCTGTTCATTCCGCATCTGCCCAGTCGCGACAACCGCTTGCTGCGCGAGCATTGTCCGGCACTGGAGAAGCCGCGCGCGAGCATCGCCGAAGCTCAGCAAAGGGTGGCGTGCGTGGCGGCGCTGTGGTCGGTCACCCTCGACGGCGAGCCGGTTTCGCTGGACGGCTTCCTGCCGGCCGAGCGCCGGGATCTGGGGCTGCGCGGTCTGCAAGGCTATCTGGCGATGGCCGGTCGAAGCCCCGGCCGACACGATCTGCTGCTGGTCTGGAATGCGGCCGGCGAAGACACCGGTCGAATGCGCCGGCGCGAGTACCGCATCCCGTTCTGGTTTTCACCCGGCTACGAGCTCGGCATCGACTAGAAAACTCCCGTCGACATTCAGTCTCCGAGCAGGGCGGCCAGGCGATCCAGGTGCGAGCGCGCCAGATCGCGGGAATGCGCGGCGTCGCGTTCGGGTTCGCGTCCTTCCCAATGCAGTTCCTTGACCGGCAACTCCTCCAGAAAACGACTGGGCTGGCAGGCCTCGATGCTGCCGTAGCGCCGTCGCCGTTCGGTATAGCTCAGCGACAAGGTCTCCTTGGCACGAGTTACGCCGACGTAGAACAGGCGCCGCTCTTCTTCGCTGCGACCTTCATCAACGGCAGCGGCATGCGGGAACGAGCCTTCTTCCATGCCGACGATCGCGACATGGCGAAACTCCAGACCCTTGGCTGCATGCAGGGTCATCAGCCGAATCGCGTCGCGGTCGTCCTCGTCGCTGTCGCTGAGCAGGCTGACCAGCTGTGTGAGTTCGGCCAGACCAACCCGGCGCTGGCGCGTGAATCCGGCCAGGATCTGCTTCAGCGCGTCCAGGTTGCGTTGTCGCCGCTGCGTCTGCTCGGGTGACTTGCTGCTGGTCTCCAGATGCTGGACATAGCCGATGGCGTCGAGAATATCGCCGAGCAAGGCATCGGCACCGACGCGGCTGGCCTGGCGGCGCCAGCCGGCGAGCTGTTCTTCGAACTTCGCCAGCGCCGCTGCCGGGCGAGGCGACAGTTGCTGCAGCACACTGTTCTGCGCCGCTGTCTGCGCCAGCGACAGGCTCAGGCGCGCGGCCTGTTCACCGAGCTTGTCCAGGGTGCTGGCGCCGATCTCGCGGCGTGGGGTATTGACCACGCGCAGAAACGCACCGTCGTCGCTGGGGTTGGCGACCAGGCGCAGGTAGGCAAGCGCATCCTTGATTTCGGCGCAATCGAACAGGGAGTCGCCGCCGCTGATCACATAGGGCGTCCGGGTCAGACGCAGCGCCTGTTCCAGGGCCCTGGACTGGTGATTGCCGCGATACAGGATCGCGCAGTCCGACCAGCGACTGCGCGTGCCCTCCTTGCGCGCAATCAGCTCGCCGGCGACGCGCTCGGCCTCGTGCTCGTCGTCGCGGCAGACCAGGACCCGGATCGGCGGGCCATCCGGGATCGCGCTCCACAAGGTCTTCGGATGCGGACGCGGGTTGTTCGCGATCACCGCGTTCGCAGCCCGCAGGATGCGGCCGGCGCAACGGTAATTCTGCTCCAGCTTGACGATGCGCAGATTCGGATAGTCTTCGCCGAGCCGGCGCAGATTCTCCGGATCGGCGCCGCGCCAGGCGTAGATCGACTGGTCGTCGTCACCGACGGCGGTGAATGCGCCGCGTTCGCCGGTCAGCGCCTTCAGCAGCCGGTACTGGGCGCCATTGGTGTCCTGGTACTCATCGACCAGCAGGTAACGATAGCGACCCTGCCAGCGCTCGCGTACCGACGCCTGGCGCTCGAGCAGATCCAACGGCAGTCGGATCAGGTCGTCGAAATCGACCGCATTGTAGTTGCTCAACCGTTTCTGGTACGCGGCGTACAGCTCGGCTGCCTGGCGCTCGCGTGGCCCGGCAGCCAGCTCCAGCGCCTGTCCGGGATCGACCGCCGCGTTCTTCAATTCTCCGATCGTGCCGCGCAGCCAGTACAGGTTGTCGTTGCTCAGTCCCTTCGGCGCCAGCTCCTTCAGCGACTTGAAGCTCTCATCGGCATCGAGCACCGAAAAGCCGGGGCGCAGACCGGCATGACGAGCCTCCGACTGCAGCACACGCAGACCCAGGGCGTGAAAGGTGCTGATGGTGAGCGCCTGAGCACGGTCGCGCAGACGCTGGCCGGCGCGCTCACGCATTTCCCGCGCCGCCTTGTTGGTGAAGGTGATCGCCAGCAATTGCTCAGGCTGGAAACCGCGTGCGACCAGATGGGCGAGCTTTTCGGTGACCACACGGGTCTTGCCGGAACCAGCGCCGGCAAGCACGAGCAGGGGACCATCGATGTGCTCGACGGCAGCTTGCTGGGCGGGGTTGAGCTGCACTGAGTGGTGGCTTGAGTTCGACCGGATTGGCGAGTGTAGCCCGGTCGGTGTGCTGTGCGCAGCGGCTCGTAGACTTGCTGCTGAGATGTGCTGCGATCGAGCCGCACTCACCTGTGTTGCGATCAGACCGCGAGGGTGATGTCCTCGGCTTTCAGCGTGTCCAGCCGAATGCGATTGGCAAACAGCGAAAAGGCCAGCAGGCCGGCCAGGTTGCCGCTGCGCTCGGCCCAATGCGGCAGGTAGGTCGGCGCCGCAATCCAGCCGGACTCGAACAGCGGCTGCAAGGAGAACACGTCGTGCAGGGCCAGCTTGCCGGCGAAGATCCAGCGCATCAGGTCGAGACGTCGGTGTTTCAATGCCCAGCGGAAAAACGTATGCACCGACAACAGGCCGTGCAGGTATACGGTGTCCTTGCAGAACGCGGCGCCGCCGGTGACCGGAACACCGCGGAACACGCGCATCGCCGACGCGAAGCTGTCGACACGGCTGCCGCCGGAGGCGCGGAAGAAGCGGAATACTTCGACGAAGTCGGCACCGTTGAGGGCGCGATCAATGGCCAGGATCCGCAGCGAGATGCGTTTCATGCGCCGGATGTCGATGCTGCCGGTGATCTGCTCGGCAAAGGTTGCCAACCCCTCCTGGGTTGCGGTGACCCGGGGCGAGCTGCGCGCCAGGCTCTTCAAATGGGGCTGTTCGCGGCCGTTGATGGCGGTCAGCGAATGCACCATCACCTCGTGTTCCAGCAGTTGCCGGACATCGGCCGCCGAATAGCGGCTGCCGGAGCGCAGACGCACCCGGTCGGCGCCGGCCGCGGCCTTGGCAACCAGATCGGGATCGAGCTGGACCTGGATCGGGTGCTGACGAAATACCGGATCGATCGCCGCTTGCAGTTCGTCGCGCACCGTGTCGGCGGACAAGACCGGCTCGCTGTCGGCGTCATCGAGTTCGGCGTCGAGTTCGCCGGCGAGGACGACGAAATGGCCGGCAGCATCGACATTGGTCCAGTGGCTGCCGGGCAGGGTTTCACCCGGGGTGCCGTACAACCGAGCCGACAGTGTCCCGACCCGGTCTTGGCCGAGCGCTTCCATGATCTCCGCGGCGATGTGATAGGCACCGGCGCTGCGGCGCAGGTAGTCGCCGAGTGGGTGACCAGGGTCGGCGGCGGCAGCGATCGCGTCGAGTTCGCGCCGGGTATCGACGAGGTCGAAGCGCGGATAGTCGACCGTCGGCAGGCGTGGTTCGCCGCGCTGCCAGGCGTCGAGGAATTGCGCCTGCACACGCGCCGGCCAACTGGCCGCCGACAATAGTTGGATCGGCCTTGCCGCTGCGACCAGGCGGGCATCGAGTTCGGCGTAGTGGGACAGTTCGCTCAACGGCGGCTGGGCTTGTCGGTCGGACGCTGGTTCACGGCGCGATTGGCGACCTTCTCGTCGCTCCTGCGTTCCTGCGCGGCGCGCTGCGCGGCGGCGCTGTCGCGCTCCAGTTCGAGCTTGCGATAGTGGTCGTAGCGTTCGCGATCCAGGTGCCCGTCCTGGATCGCGGCACGTACGGCACAACCGGGCTCACCTTCGTGGCGGCAGTCGCGAAAGCGGCAAGTCAGCGCGAATTCCTCGATGTCGGCGAACTGTTCGCGCTCCAGCGCCTCGTCACCGGTGAGCTTGAGTTCGCGCATCCCCGGCGAATCGATCAGGCAGCCGCCGCTGGGCAGGCGCAGCAGCGAGCGCACCGTGGTTGTGTGCCGGCCGCGACTGTCATGATCACGGACATCGCCGGTCTTCTGCCGGCTCTCGCCGATCAAGGTATTGCTGAGGGTCGACTTGCCGGCTCCGGACGACCCGAGCAGGATGCCGGTGCGGCCTGGGCCAAGCTCGGCGGCGATCGTTGCAACCTGGGCCGGATCCTTGCAGTTGATTGCCTGTACCGGCAGCTCGCCGGCCAGGGCCTGGATTTCGGCCCGTCGCCGGTCGGCATCGACGCAGGCGTCGGCCTTGCTGAGCACGATCAGCGAAGGGATGCCGGCGCTGCCGATCAGGGCCAGATAGCGTTCCAGGCGGCGCGGGTTGTAGTCGCCGTCCAGGCCCATGACCACGACCGCCAGATCCAGGTTCGCCGCCAACACCTGCTCGCGAAATGATTCGCCTGCCGCGGCCCGGCGCAGGAGGTTGCGCCGAGGCAGCAGCCGGGCCAGCAGCCATGGCGAATCCGGTACCGCGATTGCCCAGTCGCCGACCGCCGGTCGCACCGGCTGCTCCTGGGCATCGGGCACCAGGCCGCGCGGCGCACCGGCGCGGCGGCGCTCGTTGCCGTCGTGGACGGTGTACCCATT
>CAZFUH010000079.1:0-13189 GCA_964522235.1 uncultured Rhodanobacteraceae bacterium | reverse complement strand
GGAGCTCCTCACCTTCTGCTTGTGCACGGCTCATCCGCTTCGAGGCGTGCGCAGGCAGGGGCTGATCATGTGCTGCCAGTCAATCACGGACGGAATATGTCCTCAATCGGCGCTACGCTGTCGCCATGATCCAGACTTCAGCCCGCCTGCTGCGCCTGCTGACCCTGCTGCAGATGCGCCGCGACTGGTCCGGTGCCACCTTGGCCGAACGCATGGAGGTCGACGTCCGTACGGTGCGGCGCGACATCGACCGCCTGCGCGAACTCGGCTACCGGATTGACGCTTCTTCCGGGGTCGGCGGCGGCTACCGTCTCGGCGCCGGCCCGAACCTGCCACCGGTCCTGCTCAGTGACGACGAGGCAGTCGCGGTCGCGGTGGCTATGCGCGCGGCTTCCGGCAGCGTTGCCGGCCTGGAAGACGCCAGTGCCAGTTTGCTTGCCAAACTCGATCAATTGCTGCCGGCTCGCTTGCAGCCACGGGTGCGCGCGCTGGAGACGGTGATGCAGAGCCTGCCGAGCGGCGCCGTGTTGGCCGATATCGACACCTTGGCCGCTGTCGCCGGGGCCTGTCGCGACCGCTGTCGGCTACGTCTGGGATATCGTGATCGCCAGGGTCGGGAAAGCCAGCGCCACATCGAGCCGTTGCAGCTCGTCCACACCGGTCGGCGCTGGTATCTGGTCGCATGGGACTTGCATCGCGAGGACTGGCGGACCTTTCGTATGGACCGCATCGAACAGCCGGTCGCGGACGGCACCCTGTTTGCTCCGCGCAAACTGCCCGAGGATCTGGCCAGTTTCGTTTCCCGCTCGCTGGCCAGCGCGCCCTCGCGCTACACGCTGCGCTTGCGTCTGCCCGGCAGTCGGGAGGACCTGGCCGAGCATGTGCCGGGCTGGTGTGGCGTGCTTGAGCCCGCCGGCGAAGACCACTGCGAGCTGCGCCTGGGCACCGACACGCTGACCGGGATGGCCGCCACCTTGATCTTCATCGGCCGCGACTATGCCTGCCTTGAACCGCCTGAGTGGCTGCCGGAGCTCGATGCGATCCTGGCACGAGTACGTTCGAGCCTGATACCGGAGCGGTCAGGGCAATGACGGAGCAATTGTCGTTGGTCGGTCTGCCGCCTGCGCGTGTGACCGACCGGCTGTTCTTCGCGGTGTTTCCCGATCCGGCCAGCGCGGCCCGGATCGAGGCGCTGGCACAGCAGTTGCGGATTGAGCTGAAGTTGCGTGGCCGCTGCATCGCGCGCGAACGGCTGCACGCGACCTTGCATCATCTCGGTGATCACGTCGGCTTGCCTTGCGGTCTGCTCGACGCGGCATGCTCAGCCGCCAATGCCCTGGTCGCGACGGCCTTTGATCTGGTTTTCGATCAAGTCGGCAGCTTCCGCAGCGGCCGCGGCAAGCGGCCGCTGGTGCTGCGCGGCAGTACCGGAACCACCGGCCTCGTCGCTATCCAGCGAAAGCTCGGTGACTGCCTGTCGGCCAGTGGCCTGGGGCGCTGCGTCGAGCACCGGTTTACGCCGCATATGACCTTGCTCTACGACCAGGCCGACGTCGCGGAGCGGTCGCTGCCGCCGGTTTCTTGGCGTGCCGACGAGATCCGCCTGGTGCACAGCCTGCTCGGTCGCACCGAGCATCGCGTCCTCGGTCGCTGGTCACTGCCGGAATCCGCAGCCGATGCGAGCTGAATCCCGGCAGAGTCGCGCTGTTGCCAGCTCACAGGCGCGTCCGGTAACTGCGCAAGCGGCTCTCAATGGTGTTGCCGTCCTCGTGGTGGACCAGACGCACGGCGATATGATCGCGCTGTGGATCGTGCCAGCTGATCGTGCGGCGGTCGCTGTCGTCGCGAACGCGCTCGACGCGCACGGTGTCGACACGACCATCGGCGGTCTCCAGGGTTTCTTCGCCAGCGACGTGGAAGTGCCATTCTCGGACACCGTCGGCATGGGCGATCGGCAGCACGAACTCGCGTTCGCCGGCGGCCAGTTGTGCGGCGATCGCGATGCCACTGCCATAGCGGTCGACGGTGCCGGCGGGCAGGGTGTGTTCGTGCTCGCCGCGCCGGTCGCTGAGCCGGTAGCGGCCGATGTTCCAGTCGTAGCGCACCTGTACGCTGCGGCTGCTCAGCGTCGCCTTTTGCTCATAGCTCGACGTCAGTGGTTGAGGTTGGCCATGTTGCCACTGAAAATCCATCTGCTGTTCGATGCGCAGACCAACCAGAGAGGCCAATCCGCGCTCGCCGCTGGACTGCGAACTGTAGCGCCAGTGGTCGCCCTCGGGTCGCAACGCCATTCGGCTGGAGCCGATCGACTTGCCGTTGCGGATCACTTCGTACTCGGCCTCGAACGCCGGCAGCGGCGTTTGCGCGGCGGCGCCCGGGGTGGCTAGTGCCACGAGGACGGCACTAGCCAGGATCAGAATGGCTCGGGCGGGCGTGCAGCTCATCGTCGGACTCCAGTTGCAATGGCACTGCGAGTCTGGCGCCGTCGAACTGAATGCTCGCTGGCAGGAGCGCAATCCGACCGGCGGCAAACAGGCGCAGACACGCGAGCAACAGGGCGTGTTCGCGCGGCAGCAGGCGCGCAGCCAGAGTCTCCGGCGTGTCATCAGGTCGAATTTCGATCCGGGCCTGGGCAATGACCGGGCCGGCATCGAGGGCAGGGATCACGACGTGCACGCTGGCGCCGTGGACGCGATCTCCGGCAGCCAGCGCGCGTGCGTGCGTGTCCAGCCCCGGATAGTCGGGCAGCAGGGACGGGTGGATATTCAGCATCGGTACCGGACATTGCTCGACGGTCTCGATGCCGATGATGCGCATGTAACCGGCGAGCACGATCAGGTCAGGCTGATAGCCGAGCAGTTGCTCGAACAGGGCGCGATCGAACGCGTTGCGGTCAACGTAGTCGCGCGGTCGCAACGCGAAGCGATCGATGCCATCGGCGGCGGCCCGCTGCAACGCCAGGCAGCCGGGCCGGTCGCTGCCGACCGCAACCAGGTCAAGGTCCAGTCGACCCGCGCGACGGGCATCGATCAGGGTCTGCAAATTGCTGCCCCGGCCCGAAGCCAGCACCGCAAGGCGCAGCCTGGCGGGCATTACTCAAACCTCTTTCGCGCGCAGCCGGTCACCCACTCAGACATAGCGCACGCGATCACCACCCTGGTTCGCGACCACACCGCCGATGGTCCAGCACGGCCAGTCTTCGTCCGCCAGGCGCTCGCGCACGGATCCGACAGCATCCCCCGGCACGATCAGCACAT
The DNA here is from genome assembly GCA_964522235.1 of uncultured Rhodanobacteraceae bacterium. Classification (GTDB taxonomy): domain Bacteria; phylum Pseudomonadota; class Gammaproteobacteria; order Xanthomonadales; family UBA2363; genus Pseudofulvimonas. The sequence goes on along the minus strand of CAZFUH010000079.1, from coordinate 9,932 downwards.
AGCCAATCCCACAGTTGAACGTGCGCCACATCTCGGTGTCGGCAACCTCTCCGGTGCGTTGCAACCAGTCGAACACCGGCGGCCGTGGCCATGCGCCCGGGTCGATCTCAAGGCCAAGCGACTGGGGTACGACGCGGATGATGTTTTCGCTCAGCCCACCGCCGGTGATGTGCGCCATGCCGTGCACCGGCACGCCGTTCGCGAGCAGCTCAAGTACCGGTCGGACATAAATGCGTGTCGGCTGCATCAGTCGATCGGCCAGGGTGGCGCCGTCCAGGTCGAGCGCAAGTGCTCCCGGATCGCGCTCCAGGATGCGCCGGATCAGTGAGTAGCCGTTGCTGTGCGGACCGCTGGAGGCAATACCCAGCAATACGTCTCCGGCCACGATCCGGCCGCCGTCATTCAATGCCTCTTTCTCGACCGCGCCGACACAGAAGCCGGCCAGATCGTATTCACCGTCGTCGTACATGCCCGGCATCTCGGCAGTTTCGCCACCGACCAGTGCGCAACCGGCCAGCTCGCAGCCCAGAGCGACACCGGTGACGACCGCGGCGGCGGTATCGATGCTGAGCTTGCCGCACGCGAAATAGTCGAGAAAGAACAGCGGTTCGGCTCCCTGCACCAGCACATCGTTGACGCACATGCCGACCAGATCGATGCCGATATGATCGTGCCGGTTCAACTGCTGGGCGAGCTTCAGCTTGGTGCCGACACCGTCGGTGCCGGAGACCAGGACCGGATGCCGCCAGCGTCCCGGCGGCAGTTCGAACAGAGCGCCGAAACCACCCAGGCTGCCCAGTACCTCTGGACGACGGGTGCGCGCGACCGCAGGCTTGATGCGCTCGACCAGGGTATTTCCGGCATCGATGTCGACACCGGCGTCGCGATAACTCAGGCTGCTGGACATGATCATGCTACGGACGGCGGGGTCGGCATGATACCAGTGCACCGTGTGGACTTGCCGTCGCCGCTTGGGCAAACTGCCGTGCTTTCTTGCGCAGGGAACGTCGATGAATCTCCCCCGCCTGCTGGTTCCGCTGATGCTGCTGGCATGGGTCGCGCCACTGCCGGCACAGGACGAGCCTGGAGTCCAGGGTACCGTGGTGGTGCCTGACCGTGGCGCCGGCGCACGCAATGAGGCGATGCCGGCTGCCCTGGCCGCTGCCTTGCAGCGCCTGAGTCCGGAGCCGAATGCCGGCGAGCGGATCGATACCGCTGCGGCATTGAGCGCTGACGAAACCTTGTTGCAGCGTTTCGAGTATCAGCAGGTGACGCGGCCGACAGCGAGCGGTATTCCATCGATTCGGCTGTTGCTGCACGCGTGGTTTCGCGCCGTTCCGGCGCGCGAGCTGCTGGTTCGCGCCGGCCTGCCGGTCTGGCGCGGCGGTCGGGCGGCGCCGACGCTGTGGCTGATCGACGAGACCGAAGAGTTCGGCCGACGCCTGTATGGGGCTGAAGCCGAAGCCGTTGCCGGCCTGCTGGAATGGCTGGAGCCACGCGGTGTGCGCGTGTTGTGGCCGATGAACGACTTGCACGATCTGCGCATGGTCGACGCGCTGGACGAAGGCGGCATCGCGCAGGCGCTCGCCGACGCCGCCCAGCGCAGCGCCGCCGATCCGCCCCTGCTGGCCTGGGTGCGGTATGGCAGCGACGGCGCCGGCATCGACTGGCATCTGGGCAGCGAATTCGGAGCCGAGCATCCTCCGGTTCACTTCACAAGTTCCGGCGCCGGCCTCGCCGAGGCGCTGGTAAGCGCCGCACCTCGCCTGATTTCCGTGCTGGCGGATCGCTATTCGGTACGACCCGCAGCCTTGGCCGCCACCGGCGGCGAAGTCGATCGCGGCCCTGGCGAGTATCGCCTGTGGCTGGAGAATCTGCGTCGTGCCGGCGCCTATGCCGAGGCCACGACCTTGCTGGCCGGCCAGCCGGTGGTCTCCGCAATGACGCCTGAGCACGCCGATGGCGACCGCGTCCGGGTGCGAGTGCAGATCAGCGCGCCGCTCGGCCAGCTGCTGGCCTTGCTCGCCGCCGATGGTCGTCTGCTGCCGGTGTCGACGCCACCCGGCGATGCCGACCTGAGCCTGCGCTGGCGCGACTGACTTCGCTAGGAGCCTGCGCGGCAGAAATGTTCGAGGCGAAAAGTCGACTGCGCGAGGACAGATTTTCGGCGCTTCGCCGCCCCATAGCAGCGCTATGGGGCAAGAAGCGACGGAAATATGGACCGCGTCAGGCGGCTTTGCAGCCCGGATGGCTTCTGCCGCGCAGGCTCCTGGGCGTGGGTTGCGACCGTACACTCGCTACACTTCGCCCATGGCGCTGCGCGCCACGAACCTGGGCCGGCCGCCATCGCCGGCCGAGCCCGTCGACCAACTCGGATAGCCATGCTGCGTCACCTGCCAAACGCCATCACCCTGGCCCGGATCGCTGCCTGCGTTCCGTTGTCGGTATGGATCGTCATTGGCGAACACAAGGCAGCCTTGTGGCTGGCCCTGGTGATCGGGCTGAGTGATGTCCTGGACGGCTTTCTTGCCCGTCGTTTCGGCTGGCAGAGCCGGATTGGCGGCCTGCTCGATCCTATCGCCGACAAGCTGTTCCTGGTCTGCGCGTTCATCAGTCTCGGCGTGCTCGGGGTAATGCCGGTCTGGTTGATCGCGCTGGTGCTGATCCGGGATCTGGTCATCGTCGCGGGTGCCTTTGCCTATCACCGTCTGGTCGAACCGGTGCCGGCCGAGCCGAGCCGGCTGGGCAAATTCAGCACCATGGCCCAGGTGCTGCTGGCGCTGGCCCTGCTCGTGCATCTGGCTGGGTTCCCAGTGCCCGAGGAACTGCCTCGAATCCTGATCGCCGTCGTCGCCTTGCTTGCCGTGACCAGCGGCGCGCACTATGCCTGGACCTGGACTGCGCGCGCCCGTGCAGTGTGGAAACTGCGGGAGATTCAATGATATGAATGCCGTCGTTCGCTTCTGGCTGATCGCCGTACTGGCGGCCGGCATTCTGATCTACCTGCTGGCGCCGGTGCTGACGCCGTTCGTGGTCGCCGCCTTGCTCGCCTATCTGGGCGATCCGCTGGTCGATCGCCTGGAACGATTGCGGATCGGGCGCTGGCGCCTGGGTCGCACCGGTGGCGTTATCGTGGTGTTCTTCAGTTTGCTGCTGCTGCTGGCCGTGGCCTTGCTGTTGCTGGTGCCGCTGCTGGAAAAGCAGATCAGTCGCTTGATCAGTCAGGTGCCAGGCTACGTAGAGTGGCTGCAGGAAGTCGCCGTGCCGTGGTTGAGCGACCGTCTCGGTATCACGGTGCCGAGCCTGGATTCGGCGCAACTGACCGAAATGTTCAAGGAGAACTGGCAGGGCGCCGGCGGAATCGCCGCCGGCATCTGGTCAGGTGTTTCCAAGTCGGGCATGGCCTTGATCGGGTGGTTGATCAACCTGTTCCTGATCCCGGTGGTCGCGTTCTATTTGATGCGCGACTGGGATCGCCTGATCGATCGTATTCGTGCCTTGATTCCGCGGCCGGCAGAACCGACGGTGTCACGCCTGGCTCGCGAGTCCGACCAGGTGCTCGGCGGTTTTCTGCGCGGCCAGTTGTTGGTGATGCTGGCGCTGGCGACGATCTATAGCGTCGGACTGACCCTCGCTGGCGTCGAGTTGGCCCTGCTGATCGGAGTAATCGCCGGGCTGATCTCGTTCGTTCCGTATCTGGGCACCATCGTCGGTGTCGGCATGGGTGCAGCCGCCAGCCTGTTCCAGGTTGGTGAACTGTGGCATCTGGTGGCGGTGCTGGCCGTATTCAGTGTCGGCCAGATCGCCGAGAGCGTGGTGCTGCAACCGCTGCTGATCGGCGATCGCATCGGTTTGCATCCAGTGGCGGTGATCTTCGCCGTACTTGCCGGTGGTCAGTTGTTCGGCTTTCTCGGTATTCTGCTGGCGCTGCCGGTCGCGGCGGTCCTGATGGTGCTGTTGCGCTACCTGCATCAGCGCTACGAAAACAGTGTGGTCTACGCCGGACAGGAGTCGGGGGAGAATCAGGTGCTGATGCCTGGCAGCGTCGGCGTCGACGCGCGGGCTGACGATCACCAGGGCGGTGGCTCTGGCCAGCCGTCGAGGGCGGACGAAACCCAGTGAATCGGCAACTGCCGCTGTCGTGGCCGGCGCCGAGCCATTTTCGCTTCGGGCAGTTCGACGCTGACGGCAACGAGACGGCATTGCAGATGCTGCGTGCGCGCGCCGACGGTGGTGATGGCGAGGCCCCGATTCTGCTGGTCGGTGCCGCCGGCGTCGGCAAGACCCATCTCCTGGTGGCCACCGCCAGTCACGGCCGCGAGCGCGACCGGGCCTGCGCCTACCTGGCGCTTTCGCGCTGGTCGGATTTCGATGCCCAGGCGCTTGCGGCTCTTGCCGGTCACGAGTTGCTGGCGATCGACGAGATCGAGAGCATCGCCGGACGCCGGCAGGCCGAGATCGCGTTGTTCGATCTCTACAACCGTTGTCGCGATGCCGGCTGCCGGCTGCTGTTGGCGTCGCGACTGGCGGTTGTGCATTTGCCGCTGAGCCTGCCCGATCTCGGTTCGCGGCTGGCCGCCGCGACCCTGGTCCCGGTGCAAGCACTGTCGGAGTCTCGGCGCCGGGCACTGTTGCAGACACGCGCTCGTGCGCGTGGTTTCGAGCTGGACGAATCGGTGCTCGACTTCCTGTTCCGGCGGCATCGCCGTGATCTGGGCGCACTGATGGATCTGGTCGAGCGTCTCGACCACGAGAGTCTGGCCCGGCAACGCCGGGTCACCGTGCCCTTGGTCCGCAGCGTGCTGAACGAGCCGTAGCAGCGAGTTGGCATGCCCAGCGCATGAGCATCGTAACCATCGTTCTTGCCGCCGGGGTGTGGCTGTGCCTGCTGTTCGCGGCGGCCCTGATCGGCGAACGGCGGGCCAGGCAAGGGCGCATGCCCGGAGCCTGGGTCTACGCCCTGGCCTTGGGCGTGTACTGCACGTCGTGGACCTTCTACGGTACGGTTACCCAGGCGCTGCGTTCGGGCTGGTGGTTGCCACCGACCTTCGTCGGCACGATCGCCCTGTTCCTCTTCGGCTGGCGTTTTCTGCGCCGTCTGGTGCGCGAAGCGCAGGCGCACAACGCCACCACGCTGGCCGATTTCGTCGCCGCCCGTCTTGGCAAGAGTTCGTCGCTTGCAGCGGTGATCACCGGTGTCGTCCTGCTCGGCACCGTACCCTATGTCGCGTTGCAGCTGAAGGCGGTGAGCACCAGTTTCGATCTGCTCGCGGCACGTGAAGCCAAGGTGCCGGCGCTCGGCGACAGCGCGCTTTGGGTAGCGCTGATCATGGCTGTGTTCGCGATGCTGTTCGGTACGCGTCGGGCCAGCGCCAGCGACCGCAACCCAGGCCTGGTGCTGGCGGTGGCGTTTGAATCACTGTTCAAGCTGGTGGCTCTGCTGGTGATCGGTTCCTTCGTCGTATTCGGGCTGCACGAAGGTCCGCTGGCGCTGGCTGCGCAGGCCGCGACCGAGCTGCCGCCAGCGGTTGGCGGTCGCGACGGCTTTCTCACTCTGATCCTGCTCGGTGCCTTGGCGATGTTCACGTTGCCGCATCAGTTTCACGTCGGCGTGATCGAATGCGGTGACGCCGGGCACGTCCGCGCAGCGCGCTGGCGCTTTCCGTTGTTCCTGGTCCTGATCGCCTTGCCGATCCTGCCGTTGGCCTGGGCTGGTGCGCTGGTGCTCGGGTCATCCTTGCCTTCGGATCTCTACGTACTCGGCCTGCCACTCGCCGCCGGGCAGCCATTGCTTGCGTTGCTGGCATTTCTCGGCGGACTGAGCGCCGCGACGGCAATGGTCGTCGTCGCCACCCTGGCACTGAGCCTGATGCTTGGCAACCACTGGATCGCGCCGCTGCTTGGACCCGGCTGGGCGCGCGGCGACGGAATCCGCGATCTGCGTGGTCAGGTCCGGCGCATGCGGCGTATCGGCATTGCTGCGATCCTGCTGCTCGCCTGGGGCTATTCCCGAGTTCTCGCCGGCAGCGATGCTCTGGCCGATATCGGTGCACAGTCGTTCTCCGCTCTTGGACAATTGGCGCCGGCGGTGCTCGCGGCTCTGTATCGGCCGAGCTTGCCGGCGCGTGCCGTACTGGTCGGCCTGCTCGCCGGGGTCGGCGTCTGGGCGTATGTGTTGTTGCTGCCGCAGGCACTGACTGCCGCAGGTTTCTCGGTGCCGTGGATGATCGACGGCGGACCGACGCTTGGCTGGCTGTCGCCGGCAAATCTGCTTGGGTTGGGTGCGCTGGAGTCGATCTCGCGCGCGAGTCTGGTCGGATTCGCAGTCAATATCGGCTTGATCCTGCTACTGGCTCGACGGACCGTCCCGGTGCCCGCGGCGACCGGTGAACTGTCGCTTGCTGATCTGCATCGGTTGGGCAGTCGTTTTCTCGATGCCGACAGTCTGCGTACCCTGGTTTCCGAGCCGGTCGAGCTTCGTGCCGATCCGGCCCTGGTCAGCCGTGTCGAACTGGCCTTGGCCGGTGTCATTGGCACCGCTTCGGCGCGCCTGCTGCTCGATGCTTTGCGCCGACACGATGTCCGCGAACTTGAGACGGTCGCAGAACTGGTCGGAGAGACTTCGCAGGCATTGCGCTTCAACCAACAATTGCTCGAGGCGGCGCTGGAGAACATGAGCCAGGGCATCAGTGTCGTCGACCGGGACTTGTGCCTGGTGGCCTGGAACCGGCGCTACGATGAACTGTTCCGGTTTCCGCCCGGCCTGCTCAAGGTCGGGACGCCGGTCGAGCAGCTGGTCCGGCACAATATTGAACGAGGACTGGTTGCAGGGGGCAACGCCGCGATCCTGGTCGAACGGCGGCTGCGGCACATGCGTACCGGTACGCCCTATGTCACCGAGCGGATGTTCCCCGGTGGCACCGTGGTCGAGATCCGAGGCAACCCGATGCCGGGTGGCGGCTTCGTCGCGACCTTCACTGATGTCACGGCTTTTCGTCAGGCTGAGACCGAGCTCAAGCGTGTCGCCGAGACCTTGGAGCAACGGGTCGCCGAACGTACCGCGGATTCCGAACGTGCACGCGCCGAGGCCGAGCGTGCGAACCATGCCAAGACCCGATTCCTGGCAGCGGTCAGCCATGACCTGGCGCAGCCGATCAACGCCGCCCGATTGTTCGCCCATGCCCTGGGCCAGCAGTTGGCCGCCAGTGTGCCGACTCCGATCGGACTGACTGAGCGGACCCGTGAAGCGGTCGCCGATCTCAGTGGCGCGATTGCCTCGGCGGAGGAACTGTTGTCCGGTCTGCTCGATATTTCACGCCTGGATGCCGGCGGCCTGACGCCACGACCGCAGGACTTCGCGCTCGACGACTGGCTGCCGAGTCTGGCTGTCGAATTCGGCGTGCTGGCTCGCGAAAAGGGCTTGCGCCTGGATGCGGTGCGCACTTCGGCCTGGGCCCGCAGCGATCCGCAGCTGTTGCGTCGCGTGTTGCAGAACTTCCTGTCCAATGCCGTGCGCTACACCGGTCGCGGTCGGATCGTCCTCGGTTGCCGGCGCAACCAGGATCGGATCCGGATCGAAGTCTGGGACAGTGGTCCCGGCATCGACGAGGGTGATCAGGACCTGGTATTTGAAGAATTCCGGCGCCTGCATCGCGACGGCCAGGGCCTGGGTCTGGGTCTGGCCATCGCCGAACGAATTGCCCGCCTTCTTGGACACCCGCTGCGCCTGCGTTCCCGGCCGGGGCAAGGCACGATGTTCGCGATCGAGGTGCCGCGTGCACACGCGCGGACCCGTGCGCCATCGCCGCCTTTGGCCACACCCGAGCGTCGATTGCGCGGGCGGGTGCTGGTCGTCGACAACGATGCCGGTGTGCTCAAGGCCATGCACACTTTGCTGCGTGGTTGGGACTGCGCCGTGCTCGCCGCCGCCGATTCCACGACGGCGCAGCGACTGGCTGCCGCCGACGCGCCCGACTTGCTGATTCTGGACTACCACCTTGATGACGGTGATACCGGTCTGACCCTGAAGGCGACACTGGAGCGCATGCTGGGTCCGATGCCTTGCGTCGTGGTCAGCGCCGACCACAGTGAAGCCGTGGCTCGAGCGGTGGTTGCCGCCGGCGGCCACTTGTTGCACAAGCCGCTGAAGCCGCTGGCGCTGCGTGCCCTGTTGTTGCGTCTGCTGCCTGCGCCCGGCCCGGACGCGTCCGTCTGACTGCGGCTACCAACTGCCCGTATTTGCCATCGAAGTCCAGGGTTCCGCCGGGGGCAGGGCACCGCCGCGTTGCAGCAGTTCGATCGAGATCAGGTCGGGCGAGCGCACGAAAGCCATGCGGCCGTCGCGCGGCGGGCGGTGAATGGTCACGCCAGCGTCGATGAGCTGCTGGCAGGCAGCGTAAATGTCGTCGACCTCGTAGGCGAGATGACCGAAGTTGCGGGCACTGCCGTAGTCCTCGTCGTCCCAGTTCCAGGTCAGTTCCAACTCGCCGCGATGGTCATCGCCGGGCGCCGCCAAAAACACCAGGGTGAATCGGCCGTCCTGATTTTCTTTGCGTCGAATTTCCTTCAAACCCAGCAAGTTGCAATAGAAATGTAATGACGCTTCGAGATCGCGAACGCGAACCATGGTATGAAGGTAGCGCATCAACGGTTGTCCTCTGGATGTGAGCAGCGGGGCATCAAGGCGGCAGTGAGCGTGCCGGATCGGCCAAGGCAAGCGATCGTAGCGCAACCCCGGCCTGGGTCCGGTTGCGTACCCCCAGGCGTTCGAAGATTGCCGTCAAATGCGCCTTGACCGTGCGCTCCTGGATACCCAGAGCATCGGCAATCTGCTTGTTCAGCCGGCCCTCGGCAACTTGGACCAGCACCCGGTGCTGCTGCGGCGTCAACCCGGCCAGACGCCGGGCCAGAGATTCAACCTCGTCGGCCGCGGTCGCGGCCAGTTCGCTGCCGATTTCCGGCGGCAGATAGTCGCCGCAATCGAGCACCGCGCGCAGGGCGTGCGTCAGCTGCTCAGGGTCGGCGCTTTTCGGAATGAAGCCCATCGCACCGCAGGCCAGGGCGCGGCGCACCGTGCGCGCGTCCTCGTGCGCGGAGATCATCACCACCGCGACGGAAGGATGTTCGGAGCGCAGCCCAGCCAGGCCGAGCAAACCCTGGCTGTCGGGCATGTGCAGATCCAGCAGCACCAGGTCGGTGTCGGGCCGTCGCTGCAGTTCCGCCCGGGCTTCGGCCAGGGTACCGGCCTCAGCGGTTTCGACATCGACCATGCGCTCGCGCACGATCTGGGCGAGGGCACGACGAAACAGCGGATGGTCGTCGGCGATCAGAATACGCGGCATGGACAAGAGAATAGCGCTGCGACCGCTGCCGCGCATTGAACTGTCGGGCTGCAACCCCGATCATGAGCACTACAGCGCGACTTCCACCCGCTGCGACCGGCCCGGGCCGCTTGTACCCGGTCCGGTGTCGTCCTTTTCCCTTTCATCAGGAGACTCCCCATGGCTCATACCTTGCCTGACCTGCCTTATGCCTACGACGCGCTGGAGCCGCACATCGATGCCCAGACGATGGAGATCCACCACACCAAACACCATCAAACGTATGTCAATTCGCTGAACGACGCCATCAAGGGCAGCGAGTGGGAGAAGCTTGACGTGGAAGCCCTGGTCTCGCGCATCGATGAAGTGCCAGAGAAGATTCGCGGTGCGGTCACCAACCACGGCGGAGGCCATGCCAATCACAGCCTGTTCTGGACTGTCATGAGTCCGGACGGCGGCGGCAAGCCGGACGGTGAACTGGCGGCGGCGATCGATGCCGAGCTCGGCGGCTACGATGCCTTCAAGGAAGCCTTCACCAATGCTGCCAAGTCACGTTTCGGCAGTGGCTGGGCCTGGCTCAGCGTGACCCCGGACAAACGCCTGGTGGTCGAG